>JAFSMC010000001.1 GCA_017448105.1 bacterium
CCCACAAGCAAGAAACCTAAATTTGGTAAGGGAATTTTTAAGCAAGAATTGAATTGCTTAAAAGAGAATGTTGCATTAGCAATATTTTAGATAAATAATTAGTCTTGACAGAACATGGGTTATTTAGGCAAGAAAAAACACCTTATGGTGTTTTTTTTATTATCAAATGTTAAGAATATAATTACTAATAAATGAAAAAATTTGATGTTGTTGTTATTGGTGCTGGTCATGCTGGATTAGAAGCATGTTTTTGTTGTGCAAAATTAGGTTTTAAAACAGTACTAGTAACTTTGAATAATGAATTTATTGCTGACACACCATGTAACCCTTCAATTGGTGGACCGGCTAAAGGAATTGTTACAAGAGAAATTGATGCTTTAGGTGGAATGCAAGCTAAAGCTGCTGATGCTTGCCAACTACAAATGAAACTATTAAATTCTGCTAAAGGGGCAGGAGTTTGAGCACTACGTGCTCAAATTGATAAAAAAAAATATCATCAATGATTTTTAAACCAAATAAAAAAACAAAAAAATCTTTCTTTGCTTATTGATGAAGTTTGTGAATTGATTATTAAAAATAAACAAGTTGTTGGAGTAAAAACTAAATCACAAACTTTATATTGCAAAGCAATTATTGTAACTACTGGTACATATTTAAAATCAATTTGTCATTATGGCTATGAAAAAATTAAATCTGGTCCTAATTTTCAAAAAAGAGCTGAATTATTATCTAATTCTTTACGAAAACATGGCTTTAAACTTATCCGTTTAAAAACAGGAACTCCACCAAGAATTTTAAGAAGTTCAGTAAATTTTAAAAAAATAGAATTACAATTAGGAACAAATCAAAAGCTTGCTTTTGAACACTATCATCCTAAATATAAACCTTTTTCTCTTCAAACTCCATGTTATTTAACTTTTACTAATCAAAAAACTCATCAAATTATTAGAAAAAATATTAAAAAGTCAGCTATGTATGCTGGAAGAATTCATGCTATTGGGCCAAGATATTGTCCAAGTATTGAAGATAAGATTATGAAATTTCCTGACAAATTGCGTCATCAGTTATTTGTCGAACCAGAGTCATTACAAATGCCAACAGTATACCTACAAGGTTTTTCTACAAGTTTTGACAAAAAAACACAATATAAAATGCTTCATACTATCAAAGGATTTGAAAAAGCTAAGATTTTAAAATATGCTTATGCTATTGAATATGATGCTATAGATCCTATGCAGTTAAAACTATCTTATGAATCTAAAAGAATAAAAGGTTTATTCTTTGCTGGTCAAATTAATGGCACTTCTGGTTATGAAGAAGCAGCTGGCCAAGGCCTTTTAGCTGGTATTAACGCTTGTCAACTATTAAGAAATAAACCCGCATTAATTTTAAAAAGATCTGAAAGTTATATTGGAGTAATGACTGATGACATTATTACCAAGGGAATAACTGAGCCTTATCGTTTATTAACATCCAGAGCAGAACATCGTTTATTTTTGCGTAATGATAATGCTCAAGACCGTTTAATCAATTATGGTTATAAAGTGGGTTTAATTGAAGGCAAAGTAATGAAACAATATCAAAAGGAAGCAGATATTGTGCAAAAAACCATTTCTTTGCTCAAAACTAAACATGCTCATTTATATCCGAAGATATTTAAAAAATATAAGTGCAAGAATGTCTCTATCTATCAATTAATTAAATGTCCAGGGGTTAAAACAGCTGACATTATGAAAATTCTTAATAAGAAAATAGATAATAAACTAAGTGATAAAATTGATATCTTAATTAAATTTGAAGGTTATATTAAAAATCAACAAAAAAACATTAAGAAATTAGCTAATTTATTTAATGTTAAATTAAATAAAATTAGCAACTATAAACAAGTGCCTCATTTATCAATTGAAGCAATAGATAAATTAAACAAAATTAAACCAGAAAATCTAGACCAAGCCTCAAGAATTAGTGGAATCAACTTAGTTGATATTGCTATAATAAAAAACTACATTGATCATAAAAAATAATTATGGATTTTGATGCTTTTATCTTAGCTATTGGAAAAGTTTTTAAGCTTAGCTTAAATAGTGGTCAAAAACAACAATTTAGTGCCTATTATCAAAAACTAATTAAAAACAACCAAGAAATGAACTTATTTGGTTTCGATAACCAAGATTTATGGTTAAAATACTTCTTTCATTCAGTTTTTGTCTATAGAAATGTAAATTTTCATGAATTAGAATCTTGTTTGGATTTAGGTAGTGGTTCAGGGATTCCTAGCATAGTTTTAAAAATTATCTTTCCTCACTTACATTTAACTATTGTTGAAGCAAACAGTAAAAAAACTACTTTTATGACTAATTTAGTTAAAGATCTTAACTTAGACAATGTAGTCATCAAAACTTCAAGGATTGAAAACATTAAACCAACCCAAATACCCCAATTTGACTTTGCTACAGCAAGGGCTGTAGCTCCATTAGAGCAACTATTAGAATTAACAGCTCCATACGTTAAAGTTGGTGGTTTATTAGTTTTACCAAAATCAAAAAAATATTTAGAAGAAGTAAAAGATCTTAACAAAGAACTAAAGATTTTAGGTTGCAAATTAACTGATGTTGATCGTCAACTTGATCATGATTACACTTTTTGCACTTTGTATATTAAAAAAATAAGTAAAACTCCAAGTATTTTTCCCAGAAAATTTAGTCAAATTGTTAAAGGTTTTGATTATGGAAATAAGTCAAAATAAGCAAATCTTGGTTTGTGATTTGTCAAAAAAAATACAAACCCATCTTTATGATTTTATCCAAATGGTATTAAAAGACTTTTTATATGTCTATCGACCAGTTAGTTATCCTTTTAACAAATTAGATGCCAGTGAAATTTTAATTAATTATGACTTAATTTATAAAGCACAGCCATTAATGACCGAATTTAATAGTTTTAATATCTTAGCAATTTCTGTTAATGATTTAGAACAAACCCATTTTATGAAATTACTTTTAAACCATAAAGTTCGTTTTGATCAAAGCTTTGTTATTTTTTATGATTATTCAAATAATAATCAACATCATAAACAAATTATTAACTTTTTAAAAATGATTAAAAATCATAACTATATCATTTTGGAAGATATTAAAGCAAATTTACTGCCAAACAGTTTATTGTATTGAAAAATTGTTTCTTTGCTTTAAAGAAGATTACTTATTGTAAGTTTTTCTATTTCAGTCTTTAACTCAAGTACCATTTAAAAGGTTGTAAATAATTGCATCATAAACTTGCAATTTATCACCATGATAACAAACTTTAATCATTTCAGTCAAAGCAATTTTTTGAATTGATTCATCCATGGCTAAAGAAATCATTAAACTGTAGAATTCATTACGATTGATTTCACCATCAACTGTAGCAGATCGAGGATGAAGAGTTTTTTTAATAACATCTTCATGATTGATTTGGGTAATAATCATTTTATACCCATCACCATTTTCATTATTAATAAAACTGTAGTTTAAATTGTTTTCGCCCTTATTAGAATGTAATTGAATATTGGTTAAACGTTCAAAACAGTTGTAGTCAATACGGTTAGTTTGTGTAGTTGTAGGATCAGTTGGTAAAGCATTTAAAAGAGCAATTTTTAAATCATCTAAACTTATTAGTGACTTAGTGTCATTATCTAAAATTACTTTAAATGGACATTCTGAATTGTAATATTTTTTAATTAAATCGTTAATAAATAATCGAAGTGATTCTTTTGAACTCATATTTGCTATTGTTTTAGCCAAACCTAAAACTTTAGGGGTTTTTGCAAATTTCGTCTCATCTATTTTTTCATCTTTAGTTTCAATATTAAATGTGATTGGCTTTCCATTTTCATCAGTTTCACTACTATAAGCAAACCAAATTCCTTGATTATTTCTTACTTTTTGATTATTATTACTATCTAAAGAAAGCGAACTATTACATGTATGTTCAGCTAGTTCTTCAAATAATGCTATCTTCAAATCACTATTATCACTGATAATACCAGGATCAATTTCAGTTAATAAACCAGTGAAACCAGTCCATTGTTTAGTGATACCATCAACATTTTTGTTAATTACTGATGTCCAATATTCACTGTCAACATCTGCTTGCTCTTTTAATGGTTGTTCATCATGATAGCCAATACTATGATAGTTGTGTTGGTCATAAATATTCCCAACCTCTGATTGTCAATCATAAATAATTTTTTTGCTTGGATTATCAGTATATCTTTCTTCATGATCGTATTCTGAATATAACAAGTCATGGACTTTAGCAAGATAACCAATATAAGCTATTTTGTTAGCATTAATTTTGTTTGAAAGGATGTTGTAGAAGTTTTTCAAATAATCTTGATTTTTAGCATCAGTTGTTGACATTAATCAAGCTAAAGTTGCTTTTACTTTATTTAAGGCAACAATATCATCATTGTCTAAAGTATAGTTATTAATAATTTGCATGTTTTGTTTAGTATCTCATGCATCCCTAATATTATTAATATATTCTTCTCTATCACCATCATTTTTTACTAAACAACTATAGTTGTTTTCATTAGTTAAAACTTTGCTTGCTAAATATTTACTAGTTAATACATCACCAGTTAATTCTTTCCAAATATTGTTATTTTGGTCAAAATTAATATTAGTAAAATAATCGTTATATGTGTCGTTATAGATTCGATTAAGGATATAGCTACTAACTTTTGTACTTTGCATAAATTTAGTAACTAATGGTGATTTGTATCAGAAACTATTTGAACCAGCATTTTTAGCATTAATAGTTTGTGGACTAAAACCATCCTCATCACTATTAACTGGTACATTATCAATATTTTTAATAAATGCACTATTTTGTAAAGCTTTTATTTTTTCAGAAAGCTCACTGTATTGTAGTGGTTGTGGTTTATCACTTTTATCAAGAAGCCTCTTAAAGTTTGAATCATAAGGGATAGTACAAGCTACTAACTTGTTATCACAATAGTCATAACCATTTTCCATAACACTATATTTAAAACCAATTGGGCCTAAAACACCATTAGCATATTTTGTTTTATCTCAATTAACAACATGTTTGCTATTTGACACTGCATCATTTTTATAACTGTAAATACTTGTATTAGCATCTTTGTAGTGACCTAAAGCTTTTTTGTATCAATCAATAATGATTGTTTCATTTAAATAATCACAGAAACCCGGATAAGTATAGAAATTATTTTCACTTCAAAGCTCATTAAGATAGTTTGTTCCTTCATTACCAAGAGAATTACCAAAATTACTACAGAAAATATTATTTGTAGTGTTACCGCTTGTTCAAGTGCCAAGAGCCATTTCTAGAATGATATTGGCATAGTGTTTTTTGAAATATACATCTAATCTTGTTCCAGAATCAAAAACATTTGTTGGGCCAAAAATATCATTTTTTATATTATTTTTGTGTTGAAGCAAACGATATTTGAGTATATTTTTAGCTACATGTTGTTTGTCATTCAAAGTTTTTTGTTTTTTAATTGCTTCATATCCATCAATAGTTAAAATATGCAGACCAAATTGATTTAATACAAAATACCATGGTTGAGATAAATTTTCTTCTGCATCAGTCTTAGTTAAATCTACTTGAAAGTTACTAGTGACATAACGTGCACCATACTGTTCACCTTCTCTTCCATAGAAATCGGTAAAATCTTTGTTATTTTTGAAAATGTCATAATTATGAGTCTTGGTTGTATTTTGAGTATTGTCAACATACAAACTTTTTAAATCAATGTAAGATTTAATCGTTTCTGGACGCACTTTAAGCTTGCTTTTAACTGATCCATCTTTTTGGACTGCTTCTTCAGTGGTATAGATGAAATTTTTTAAAATAAAAGTGTTGTTACTTTGCACTTCATTTGTCCAGTCTTCACTAGTGGGGGTAACTAATTCGTCTTGAGTTAATTGATTGTTAACATCTTCTGCATCACAATATCCAAACATTTGACTATATAAAGAACCATCACCTATAGCATAAGGTGCGACTAAGTCTTGGTAATTTGTTGAACCAACACATAAAAGTAAAGTTTGACTATCTTCAGTAAATTTTCTATCAATTGAAATTGTACCATTACTTTCATGCTTTACATTTTTATCATCAGTGTACCCAGTTAAAAAACCAGTTTTTAACAATTCTTGGTATCATTGATAAAAACCAGAAGTACCTTTTTTTCTTTCTTTCGTAATATCTATTGGACCAAAGAAAGGAAAAGCTTCGGTTGGAGTTTCGGGAACATTTTCTCTAATTTTGTAGATATCATCAACTTTATAGTCACCAGGTTTATCACCAAGATCTTTTGGATTAGAATATTTAAATAATGAGGCAGCTGTAAAGAAAGGTTGTTCAGTAGCAAATCAACGATCAAAAACATAATTTTGAAGGGTAGCATAGTCACCAGCAGGATTTTTCTTAATGTATTCAAGACATTCATCACTAGTTTTTGGTGGTTTAAAACTGTCATCAGTTTTAGCAAAGAAACCAATTCTATCTCAGTTATCAGGGTTATCTAAAACACTTTTTGATATGGAAGAAACAACATCACTTTGAATAACTGGCATATCAACTTGTTTATTGACTTTAAAACCAAAGTAACTCTTTTCAAAAACTTGTTTTTGAAAGAATTCTTTTACTTTAGCAAGTAGTTGGTTGTGCTTGTAACTTTCTTCAGTCCCACCATTTGGAGTTAAATATTCATTTTGTAAATAAAAATGATAATTTGCTCCATATTTATCTCGACATTCTTGAACAATTTTGTCATAATCGCGATTAATTGTAGCAATCATTTCATCATATTGGTCTCTAAAACTAACATTACCACTTTGGCCACTTGAATCAGCCATTTTGTTCTTGAACCATTTCAAAACAACTTCATCAGCTAAAGCTGATTTAAAATCTTGATAACTTGTTGGGTTAGACAAAGCAGCTTTAATTGCATCTTTGTAAGTAAATTCATTGACAAGTCTTCCACCAACATCAATATTAATTTTATATTTTTCATCAACAAGACTAGTACTGCAACTAGTAGTACCTAAAACTAATGGACATGAAACTAAGCTAAAGAATATTGATAATAATTTTATTTTTTTGTTTTCAAACATGGCATTTTTTCTAACAATTACTGAATAGCTAAATATACTTAATATTTTATAGTGAATTATATAAAAAATAGCATATCAAGCATAAGAAAAATATTTTAATTACTTAGTTTCGTAAGTAATAGATAAATTATTTATTATTTAAAACTTTGATAAAAACATTAAGTGGGACTTCCACAGAACCAATTGCTTTTAGTTTCTTCTTCCCTTCTTTTTGTTGTTTTAAAAGTTTTTTCTTTCTAGAAACATCTCCGCCATAACATTTAGCTAAAACATTTTTATATAAAGCTTTGATAGTTTCCCTTGCAATAATTTTAGAACCAATAGTTGCTTGGATAGGAATTTCAAATTGGTGTCTAGGAATGTTCTCTTTTAAACTACAACAAATTTTACTTGCTTGACTATAAGCGCTGTCTTGATGACAAATAAAACTTAAAGCATCAACCTTCTTACCATTTAATAAAATATCAACTTTAACTAATTTTGAGGTTTCATAACCTAAAAGCTCATATTCCATAGTGGCATAACCTTTAGAAATAGATTTTAAAGTATCAAAGAAGTTATAAACAATTTCAATTAAAGGGATTTTGTAAATAATTTGTTTTCTATTGTTATCAACAGTAATCAGGTCAATGTATTTACCTCGTTTATTTTGGCACAATTCTAGTAAACCACCAAGATATTCATCAGGGGTGAAGATTGATACTTTTACAAAGGGTTCTTGAATTTCACTAATTTTAGTACGGTCTGGTAACAAAGCAGGGTTGTCAATCTCAATAATAGTTTTATCAGTTAATTTAACTTTGATTTTAACAGTTGGCGCAGAAACAATTAAATCGATATTGTATTCTCTAGAAATTCTTTCTTGAATAATATCCATATGTAATAAGCCAAGAAATCCACATCGTAATCCAAAACCTAAAGTTTGGGATGTTTCATATTCATAAACAAAAGAAGAGTCAGATAAACTAATTTTTTCTACAGCAGCTTTTAAATCTTCATATTTAGTGTTATCAATTGGAAAGAAACCACAAAAGACCATTGGTAATAGTTTTTTATAACCAGTTAAAGCTTGCCCGCATGGGTCATCAAAACAAGTAATAGTATCACCAACCGAAACATCTTTTATAGATTTTATTCCTGTTGCGACTCAGCCTACTGTCCCATCATTTAGTTCACTAGTTTCAATAATTTTAGGTGTTTTAACACCTACATTAGTAGCAATAAAATATTTTTTGCTAGACATGATTAACATCTTTTGGCGTTTTTTAAGTTGACCGTTTTTAATTCTTACATAACAAACTACACCAAGATATGGATCATAATAACTATCAAAAATAAGGGCTTGCAGTTTGTTATGTAAGTTAATTGTTGGTGGTGGAATAACATCTATGACCTTTTCTAATAAAAGATCAATATTTTGTCCAGTTTTGGCAGAAACACAAACAATATCATCAATATTCAGGCCCAAAATATCATGAATTTCTTGTTTAGTTTTTTCAATATTAGCATTAGGTAAATCAATTTTATTAATTACTGGAATAATTGCTAAATTATTTTCAATTGCTAAATATAAATTAGAAATAGTTTGAGCTTGTACTCCTTGTGCAGCATCAACAATTAATAATGCCCCTTCACATGCAGCTAAACTTCTTGAAACTTCATAAGTGAAGTCTACGTGTCCAGGAGTGTCAATTAAGTGGAAAATATAATTAGCATTTTTCTTTTTAGAAAAGAAGTTCAGCTGGATGGCATTTAATTTAATAGTAATGCCTCTTTCTCTTTCTAAATCCATAGAATCAAGTATTTGGTCTTGGGCGTTTCTAATTTTTTCATTTGTTGATGCTTCGATAATTCGATCAGACAACGTGCTTTTACCATGATCAATATGAGCAATAATGCAAAAATTACGAATATTATTGTTAACCATATATTAATATCTTACCAATGAATGTTTCTTTTTTATAATAATAATGATTCCAAAAATGCTCGAGTGGCGGAATGGCAGACGCGGTAGACTCAAAATCTACTGAAGGCAACTTCTTATGGGTTCAAGTCCCGTTTCGAGCACCATAAAAATAATTTTTTTTAGACAATAAAAAATTCAAAATAAATAATAAGTAGGAATGATCGGTTGTCTTGCAATGAATTTAGCTTTGGACAATGGACAAACCACTTACATGGTCTTAATCTTAATTTTATTTTTTTGATAAAATTATTTGTAAGCAAACTAAATTAAAGCAAATAGTTCCTTGTCGAAGACCATCAAATTAGGTTCAAAAATTTTAAATATTTTTTTATATCATTTTTCACCTGGTTAACAAAATCTTTTGCTTTCAGATTATTAACTTTAACTATTCGTTCAATTTTATTAATAAGAGATTTATTAAATATTCTTCGTTCGCTTGCAAACCTAATTGATAAATCTCTTATTAATTGTTGTTTTTAAAAAAGAAATTGTATCTGACACTATCATTTCATTTAGTGCATATTATCTCTTATTAAAAAGTATCATATTAATATATGAAAAGTAGAAATGAATAAAAATGATAAAATAATTTCTAAAGTTTATCTTTAAATACAATTTAGTCATGCCTCGTAAACATTTAGTTGCAAGTCAAACCAATAAAAAACAACAGCTACAAGCCAAGATTTGGCTAAAAGCTGCTCGTGAAATTAAAGCGGCAGTTAAGATTGGTGGACCCGATCCTCAATCTAACTTTCGCTTACGTGCTGCCATTGATAAGGCAATGGAAAACAACTTACCAAAAGCATCAATTGAACGTAATATTTTAGGTGCTTCTAAAGAACCAGACAATATGCAATTTTATACTTATGAATGTTATGGTCCGCAAGGCAGTCAATTTATTGTTCAAGTTTTAACTGACAATGAAAAAAGAACAATTAGTAACCTTAGAGGTTACTTAACCAAATTAAATGGACATTTAGCTAAAAGTAACAGTGTTTTACACTTTTTTACTAAACGTGGTTTTTATAACATTGCCAAAGGTAATCTAAACTATGATAATGTTTTAGAAACTTTATTAGATTGTCAAATTATTGATATTATTGAAAATGAAGATTATTTTCAAATCTTAGTTGAACCAGACCAATTCTTTAATGTTAAGAAAACTATTCAAGAAATGAATTTTCAAATCCTTGAATCAGGAATAGATTTACTTCCTAATGAAGAAATCAATATCTCTTCTGAAGAAATTATGACTAAGATCTCAAGATTTATTGATAACTGTGATAATGATGATGATATTCAGTCAGTAACCACTAATGTGGTTTTGCCATAAACATCTATAATATTTTTAAGATGCAACTGCAACCTTACTTATATTTAGATTCATTAACTTTTTTGTTCCTAACTTTAGAGTTAACTGTTTGTTTAGTTTTACATATTGTTTCCAAAACATTAAATTTATTTTTTTTAAAGAAAAAAAATAGACAAACTATTAAATTTCTAATTGCTTTTTTAACTGGTTGCACAATTGCTGGTGCTTTTCTAGGATTGGAGTACTTACAACAATTTATTTTTAACAATAGCAAGATCTTCTTTTTGCCTCTGGTAACTATAATGTTTATTTACTTTCTAGCAATTAACAAGCATTTTTTAATTGCTTTAATTAGCTATGCTATGTTAACAATCCAATTGTTTGCTTTTAGTAATTGAACAATCAACATGAATTATATCTTTTGCTTAATTCTAATGGCTGTTAATTTTACTAACATTATTGTTAATATGGTTATTAAGAAATATAAAGAACAACACTTGCTTATTAATTATGTTATTAACTACATCACTAGTAGTTTAGTGTTAGTAGTTGTAACTTTAATTAGTAGCCAGCAGTTTGAAAACATTGTCAATATTTTGGTATTATCATTTGCCGCTATGTTCTTTTTATTAGTTACACATTCTCTTGAGTTATTTTTTATTAAACTTAGTAAAAAAGTTACTAGCAAATCAAAACAACTTATTTACACGGAAGAATATTTTGTTTTGCCTAAACTTATTCCTAATTATTTCCTTGAATTAGTCAAAGCGAAGCAATATAAACATTTTTTAATCGTTACTTTTTTTATTGAAAACCTAGATATTGTTAAGAAAAAGATGAATACAAAACAATATGATGAGTTTAAGCAAGATTATTTAAGCCAAATTGCTGCTAAATTTGAAGAATTTGGTGGTTTCTTATACAAATCTAAATATGGATATTATGGTGCTGTTTTACCAGTTAATCAATTATATTTAAGTAACCTAAATAAAGAATATGAAGGTAATTTATTAAAAAACCGTAGTAATGATGATATTTTGCAAAAATATGAAACCATTTTAGCTAGCTTAGATAAGTTTTATCAAATTGGCAAAGAAAAAGTCAACATCAGAACTAAAATGATTGTTTCTGTTTATGGAATACATGATGTTGATGTTGAAAAACTTATTAACAGTAATTTCTTATATTTAAAACAATTTATTGTTTTCAATAGTAATCTTGCTCAAAATTATGTACAATTAATTAACCCAAAATATTTCTTAAAAATTAATGAACAAGTTCAAAATTATAACAAAATTTTTAACTTTATTAATCAAGCAGAATTTGATATTGAATTACAGGAAACAGAAATAAATCACAAAATGTATGTAAGACCACAGTTCTTTTGACTAAAAAAATTTACTTGTAATTTATCCAAAATTTTATCATATTTCGACCAAAATAGCGCTTGTTTATTACAACGTTATTTAGCCTTAAAAGCTATTGAAAAATATAGTCTAACTGAAAAACCTCACCAACTTATAGTTGACTTCCCAATTTCTGAGTTGAACAATATTACTTTTTCAGCTAGTAAGATCTTAAAGAAAATTCAAATTTTTAATCTAACAAATAAAAATATTGTTTTGTTTTTTAATGGGAAAAACTTTGTTTATGATGAAGTTTTCACTAACAACTTAAAAGATTTAGACAACCATAAAATTACTTATTTATTTGACAAAAAATCAATTCACAATTAATATAATCTTAGATAATAAGCTGAGTAAGGAATATAATTAATAGAATATTCTAACAGTTATGCATAATGCTGATCGTTCTTTAGTCATTGTTCTAGTAGTGGTTATTATTGTTGCCTTTGCACTTATCTTTGCTTTTACTTTTGTTTTTATTAAAAAGCAAGATCTACAAAAACAAGGAGTTACAACTAATAAAAAGAGACATTTTCTTTTTAAAAAAAGAAAATCTTTTGATATAGATATTGTTAAAAATTTTGCAATTAATTTAACTAATGCTTTAGCTAAATTAGCAGAAGACAGAGTTGGTGGTTTGATTGTTATTGAAAATAAAGATAATTTAGAACATTATGCTGGTACAGGTAATAGAATAGATTCACCTTTTTATAGTGAATTTATTTATTCAATTTTCTATAACCACTCTTCCGCTTTGCATGATGGAGCTATTATTGTTAAAAATTGACGAATTAAAGCTTTATCTGCATATTTACCTATTTCTAAAAAAATGCTTGATGTTAAATATGGGGCAAGACACCGTGCTGCTTTTGGGATTACTGAAGCAACTGATGCCATTGCTTTTGTTGTTTCAGAAACATATGGCACAATTTTATGTATTTTCAACAACACTATCCACAAATTGGATAGTAAACCAAGTGTCTTAGTTGACCAAATTTTAGAAATATTATTTAAATCCCACCAAAGTTTGATTGGCCAAGAAATCCCTAAAATTGAAAAGTTTTAATTGGTTTTTATTAAACAACACCATTTTTATTTATTAAGTTAATTCATGATTTTAACTTGATATGATAAAATTAATAGTATAGTCATGGAAACGTACTCAAGTGGTTAAGAGGCGTCCCTGCTAAGGACGTAGACCGGTTTCGGTGCACGGGTTCGAATCTCGTCGTTTCCGCCATTTAAATAATATTAAAAAAATTTTAAATTAGTTTTTTATCTAGTGATAAGAAAATTACTTAACAGATCTTTTGTTAATAATTTTAGTTTTTACTTTTCTAATTTGATCTTCAATTTTTATAAAAGCATTATTAATAGCAGTATAAATATTTTCAGCTGCAGCTTCTGCTCTTAAAATCTTTTTGCTAGTTTTAGCAGCAAGATTTATTCTTATTTTAAACACATCTTGTTTTTGATAATGAATGACTTCAAATTTTATATTTTGATTTAAAAAATTAAAATGTTCAAACTCACTTGCTTTGTCAATAATAAAACTTTCAATAGATTTAGAACGACTACAAGCTTTCCATCTAAATAAAACTTTCATAATTACTTGGCCTTATAACAAATTTCTTTAGCAATCAATTTTGCTTTGGCAGGTGAAATAAATTTAGCAATAATAGTTAAAGCAAAATCATAAATAGTTCCACATGCTTTTGTCGAGATAAAGTTTTTATCACAAACTACATCTTTATTAACATAGCATTTTAAAGCTTTTTCATAACCAGGATAACATGTAGCTTTAGTATGATCAATAATTCCTTTGCATTTAGCAATTACTGATGGAGCAGCGCATGCTGCTAATAATCAAGTTTTAGGATTTGTAGCATTTTTAATAAGATATTTAACTAATTTTTCGCATTTCTTTTCTAAATAATCTTTGCATCCTTTACCACCTGGTAAATAAATGGCATGGTATTTTGAAAGATTTTCTTTGCAAAGTAAATCATCACAAGAAATTTTTACCCCATTTTGCAAAACTAAATTCTTTTTATTTTCTACAGATAGAAGAGTAACAGATAAACCTACTCTTCTTCATAAATCAGTTGGGACAATTACTTCAGCTTCTTCAGAACCGTTACAAACAATAATAGCTATAGATACACTCATAATTTGTTTATTATACCACACTTTGCGGAGCAAAAAAATGTCATTTTTGTGTCTAAAAAGTAACAATATTTATAAAAAGACGATAAAAAACATATAAAATTAAATATAAATGGTGACTTAGCCAAGTGGAAAGGTCCGAAGCTGCAACCTTCGTATGCGTCAGTTCAAATCTGACAGTCACCTCCAAATGCGTCTTTAGCTCAATTGGATAGAGCGTTTGGCTACGGACCAAAAGGCTGTGGGTTCAACTCCTGCAAGGCGCGCCAAAAAATGCAAAATATTTTTTAGTAAGTCATTTTATATTCTACTGGTCACTAACTATATAATTACTTAGTGATTTGCACGGGAAGTAGCTTAGCTTGGTAGAGCACTTGGTTTGGGACCAAGGGGTCGCAGGTTCAAATCCTGTCTTCCCGACCAAAATGGCAGGGTATCTCAGTTGGTTTAGAGAACTCGGCTCATACCCGGGGTGTCGTGAGTTCAAATCTCACCCCTGCTACCATTGGATCTTTAGCTCAATGGTTAGAGCCCCCGACTCATAATCGGTAGGTTGTAGGTTCGAATCCTACAAGATCCACCATTATAATAAATAAAGTAAGTTGCTTTGCTTATTATAATATTTTGGATGCTTACCCAAGTTCGGTTGAAGGGATCGGTCTTGAAAACCGAAAGGTGTCGCAAGACACGCGGGGGTTCAAATCCCTCAGCATCCGCCATTTTATCGCGGAGTAGAGCAGCCCGGCAGCTCGTCAGGCCCATAACCTGGAGGTCAGTGGTTCAAATCCACTCTCCGCAACCAAATAAATTAAAGTTGATATTGTTTTTTAACAATATCAACTTTTTTACTTAATTATTGATGGTTTTTAAATTTTCTAGTTACAACAATATTACGTTGTTGCTTAGGTATAGCTGGCAAAACAATATCATCATCTGCTTTACCAACAACATTTTGTTCTATACCTTTAGCATCATGAATAGCATCAATTAACACAGAAATTAATAATCACAAACTCCTTATTGAGAAAGTGTTACCTGGAATAATAAAATCAAGCATATTCGGATCAGCATTGGTATTGGCAATACCAATAACTGGAATATTTAAAGCTTTGGCTTCAACTACTGCATTGTGTTCAACCACAGGGTCAGTAACAACTAAAACATGTGGTAAACCACCCATGTTTTTAATTCCACCGATAAATTTTTCTAACTTATTAATTTTCTTGTTAATTAATAGTTGTTCTTTTTTAGAGTATTTTTCAATATCAGGTGAAGCAATTAAATCAGTTAAACGTTTTAGTTTATTAATTGAATTAACCACTGTTTTGTAGTTTGTTAATGTTCCACCAAGTCAACGCTGTGTCATATAGTAATAGTTACATTTTTCAGCATTATCTTTGATAAGTTGTTTGATGATATCATTTTTAGTACAAACAAAAAGGATTTTGCCACCTTCTTTACTAATTTCTAACAAATAGCTGTAGGCACGATTTAAGAAAACTAAAATTTTTAAAATATCAATGATTTGACGTTTTTGGTTTTTCTTTTGATAAATAAATGGACACATTTTTGGATTTCATTGTGCTCGTCTTAAACCATTATGCACACCAGCCTCCATTAATTTAGCAACTGAAACTAAAGGTTTAATATCAAATTTACCTTTATAGTTTTCACTAAAAAGTTTAATTTTAGCTTCAATTTTTTTCTTAGCTTCGTCAAAGGTTTTGACTTTTTTGTCTACCATTATTGAATTATTTGAAGCATTTGCAGTAACATTAGTCACTTTTGTAGGTGTGGTAGTAACAATTTTTTTACTTGCTAATAATAATTCGTCAACTGATGGTTGACTACTAACATTAGTCTTAGGACTACTTTTCCTTGTTTTAGTAGTTGCAGATCTTTTTTTAACAATTGATTTTTTGGTTGTCTTTTTTGCTTTTGGTTTTTGAATTTTTTCTTTGTTGTCCATATTTAAACCTTTGTAGATTATAAACTATCAGCTAACTTTATGTCATTAACACTAATTTCAATAGTATTAGTTCTGCCAAAAAAATCATATTCAATTTGAACAGTACCTTTTTCAGTATTAATTTTTGTGATTGTGGCTTTAGCACCAGCAAAGCTGCCAGTATTAATCACCACAACATTACCAATTTTATAAGGTATAGTAGTTGGGTTTGACTTAACTTCAACTTTTTGAGTTAACATTTTTTCTTGATTAATTGGTTGTCGAAGTTGTGATTGACTAACAGTAGTAGATACTTTATTACTATATTCCTCATTAACTTCATTACATAGGATGTTTTCAAATTCTTGAATATGAATCGGGGTTGGCATAGAACCTTTGCCGGCTGAACCAATAAATCCTAAAACACCAACGGTATTTCTAATGGCATATCAAACATCACGTTCTCAATGCATTTTGACAAAAATATAACTAGGGAAACGATTAACAGTTTTGGTTTTGATTCTTTTGTATCTACCATCTGGTAATACCTCTCATTTAGTTGTTTTAGTGTTTTTTAATGAAGATGGCAAAGCAGGATCAGTTTTAACAAAAACTTGTTCATCAACTTTTTTAATCATAAACACTCTAATTTCTTTTACTTGTTGATCCCAATAACCATAGTTAATCATTTTTTCTTTTAAAGCTTCAGCAATTGATTCTTCCTTGCCACCAATAACAGTAATGATGAATCATTTGTACATAAAATTTTTATTTAGATCTTCCATTTTGTTTTCTCCCATAACTAATGCTTAATGGTAATAACAATCATATCTATACCAAAGAACAAACTTGCTAAAATGACACAAACTACGATAACAGTAATAAAATCTCTTAAAATTTGTAATCCAGTAGGAAATGTCATCCGACTAAACTCTTTTTTTAAACCAAAGAACCAGCGTTTCAACACTAAAGAAGTTGGATCTTTTTTCTTTTCTTTTTTTAGAGTTTTCTTTTTTTCTTGCAACATTATCTGGTTTCTAAATGCTTGGTAACTTTCTTACATTTAGGACAATATTTGTTTAAAACAAGTCTAGTTGGAGTCAAAACGTTTTTAGAAACCTTGTAATTTCTGCTTAAACATTCTTCACAAACTAAAGTAATGGTTTTACGCATTGTTGTCCTTTTTGTTAAAAAAAAAGAGCGGAAAGCTCTTTTTTGATTTAACTTTTTGATTATAGCAAAAAACCTAATTACACAAAAATTATTTTTTCTTAGTTTCTTTGTGTTTTGTCACTTGACGACATCTTGGACAATATTTATTTAATTCAATTTTATCAGGATGCTTTTTAGCATTTTTAAAAGTAAGGTAATTAATTTCCTTACATTTTTCACATTCTAATCTAATGCTTCGTTTAATTGCCATAATTTTCCTTATATTTTTCTTTTTTTAAATGGTGGAGTGTGAGGGGATCGAACCCCCGACCCTATGCTTGTAAGGCATATGCTCTCCCAGCTGAGCTAACACTCCTAATGGTGACCTGTACGGGATTCAAACCCATGAATGTACGCGTGAAAGGCGTATGTGTTAAGTCTCTTCACCAACAGGCCATACAATGGCGGCCACTAGAGGGCTCGAACCTCCGACCAACCGGTTAACAGCCGGTTGCTCTACCACTGAGCTAAGTGGCCACATATATTTACTAATTATATTAGCACAAAAAGAAATCATTATTTTTATTATTGATTTTTGCTTTTTTCATTTAAAATATTAGACAAGTAAGAAGAGATAATAAAAATGAAAAGCCAAATCCTAGAAATTATTAATGAGCAAATAAAAAACAATAATCTAAAAATAACGATCTCAGAAAAATCGCTAGACAAAAACTACCGTGAACTAAATTTAGACTCTTTGTCTTTGCTAAGTTTTATTGTTGCATGCGAAGAAAAGTTAGGGTACCAACTTCCTGATGAAACTTTCAACAAAATCACTACTATTAACGAACTAATTAAGGCTTTTGAAGATAATAAACCTAAAAAATAATTATGGTTTATTTATCATATTTTTTTCATACCATTCTAATAACTCTTTACCATTTTTCAGTAAAACACGACCATTAGATGTTTTTTGAACAAAATCATTTTTAATCAAATATGGTTCTATTTTTGTTTCAATATATTTAATGTCAAATTGTGCCATTTGACTAAGAGTTTTTATCCCTAATGTTTTTTGTTGCTTGTTCTTTAAAAAACATCGCAAATATATTAAGTCATTAACATTTAATCCATCTTTAATAATACCAATTTGTCTTAAAATTCTTTTAATGCTAATTTTGCTATTAATTATTCTAAAATCATAAACTCTAGCAAGAATATTCATAGCGATTCTAGGAATCCCTTTAGTATTTAAGGAAATTAGTTCTTGTTCATGCTTGGATAATTCAAATTTAATTCTGTTACATGTTTGTTGGATGATTTGTTTCATTTCTTCATTTGAATAAGCTTCAAAAAAGAAAGTGATTCCAAACCTTTCTTCTAATGGTTTAGGAATATCTGCTAAAGAAGTGGTTGCCCCAATTAAAGTAAAGCGTGGTACTTTAATTGTTGTTGTTTTTGCATTAAATTCTTTACCAATAATGACATTAAAGCAAAAATCTTCCATTAAGTTATAAAACAATTCATAACATTGATAATTGATGGCATGAATTTCATCAATAAACAAAATATCATTTTCTCTTAAATTCAAAACTAGGTTGTAGACATCAATATTTTTTTGAATACTACTACCTTGAATAATTTTGATTCTAGTTTTTAATTCATTAGCAATTAACATTGCAAGGGAAGTTTTGCCTGTACCAGGTAGACCATAAAACAAACAATGATCTAAACATTGGTTTTTTAATTTGGCAGCTTTAAGATAAATTTTCAAATTACTCTTAATTTGTGCTTTACCAATAAATTCTTTTAAATTTCTAGGCCTTAGGCAATGAAGCTTCATTTTTTAAACTAATAATTTTAATTGCTGATGAGACAACATCAGAAGTATCTTGTTTAGTATCAAGTTGATTAGTTTCAATTAATTTATTAATTGCAAAATTAATATCTTTTTGGTTATAACCAAGGGTTTTTAAAATGTTAATGACATCTGAAACATTATCATAGTTAGCATTCTTATCATCACGATATAAACCAGTTAAATAATCGACTAATAAACAGGCATTTTTCTTTGTTATGCCTGGTAATTTTTCCATCGCATTAATATCTTTTTGGCTAATTAATTTCTTTAAAACTAAAATATCATTTTGTAAGATATTCATAGCAGTTTTAGGCCCAATTCCAGAAATAGCAATACAATTCATAAAAAATTGTTTTTCATCTCATGATCTAAACCCATAAAACTCTTCATTTAAACTATTCTTATTGGTAATATTAGTGTATTTATAAAGTCACAATTTAATAACTTTGTTTTTAGTAAAGTTATTTAACCCATTGACATTAATCACATAACCTACATAATTATTTTCTAAAGTAATGCTTTTTTTATTAATTGAAATAACTTTGCCAACAATATATGAATACATCACTCTCTCCCATCTAATATATGTGGCAAAGAAACAAATTTTTGTTACAAATAATTCTTAAATAAGTCAAATGTATACGATATTGATATGGTTGTGAATATAATATCAACATGCGCCAATAGCTCAGTTGGATAGAGTACGCGCCTTCTAAGCGCGTGGTCGGAGGTTCGAATCCTCTTTGGCGCGCCATATAAATATGTTTTGCTGTTTTAAAAAAACCAGAGAAGTTTGCCACCGTACAAATTGCTATCAAGTAGCTGTTGGTGATGTAATCTTAGGTGGATATCACAATGTGGCTATCCAATCAATGATCAAAATTAAAACTAGTAATGTTGATACTGTTATTAATCAAATTAATAAACTAGTTAATTTAGGTTGTGATTTAGTTCGTGTAGCAGTTTATGATGAAAAAGATGCACAAGCACTAAAACAAATTTGCATAAAAAGTAAATGTCCAATTATTGCTGACATTCATTTTAATTTTTTATTTGCAATTAAAGCTATTGAAGCAGGTTGCAAAAAAATTAGAATTAATCCAGATAATATCAGTGATATTGATCAATTAAAACAAATTATTGAAAAAGCAAAGGAATATAAGGTTGCTATTCGAATTGGTATCAATGGTGGTTCAGCTTCTAAAAACTCTGGTGTTGAAACCCAAAACCAGTTAGTCAAAAGAATGCTTAATTGAGTGAATTTTTTTGAAAAACAAAACTTTAAGAATTTAGTGCTTTCTATAAAGCACTCTGATCCACAATTAACTTATAAAGCTAATGTTTTACTTTCTTCCAAGACTAGATATCCAATTCATATTGGAGCAACTGAAGCTGGTCCAAATGATTTGGCAATTGTTAAATCATGCAGTTTATTACTACCATTATTAAACAAGGGCATAGGTTGCACCATCAGAGTTTCTATTAATGGTGACCCAGAACAAGAAGTTTATATTGCAAGAGCGATATTAAACCAAGCAGGGCTATACCATAACTTTGTGGATATCATTGCTTGCCCACTTTGCGGACGAAACAAATTTAATACTATAAAAATAGTAAACAAAGTGCACCAATATTTAAAAGACAAAAAATGCCATCTTTCAATTGCCATTATGGGCTGTGTTGTTAATGGTCTTGGTGAAGCCAATCTTGCAGATATTGGTATTTGTATAGTCTCTACAACTAAATCAATTTTATTTATCAAAGGCAAAAAAGTTAAAACAATAAATAATAATAATATTAATAGTGAATTAAAAGCATATATTACTAAGTTTACAAAAAAATAATTATGGAAAAATCATTTAAAATTTCAAGCAACCAAATAGAAAAGCTAATTAATAAATTCAAAAAATATGCACATAGAACAATAAACAATCCACATTTATTGTTTTTTGTCAAACTTAACAATATCACACTATCTATTTTCAAAACAAAATCTCTTTTATTGCAAGGCAATAAAAAAGAAATTGATCAATTTATAAAGGAAAATTTAAATATTGCTTGAACACCAGCAAAAGCATCTCAAACAAAAAATATTAATGGAATTATAGGTTGTGATGAAGTAGGTGTAGGTGATTATTTTGGTCCACTAGTAACATGTGCCTGCTACCTTGACAATAGTCAAATTGAAATATTTAAAAAATTAAATATTAAAGATTCAAAAAAATTAAATGATGAATATATTTTGCAAATTGCTAACTGAATTAAAAAACATACTATTTTATTTGTTAGTATTTGTGAAAATAATATATACAACAAATTAATTGAAAAGTATAGCAATAGCAAGTTAGTACTTAGCATTTGTCACAATTTAACCTTACACAAAGTCCAAAGCCAAATTAAAAATAAAAAATACCAAACTGTGATGGATGAATTTGTTACAGAAACAAAATATTATCAATATTTGAAACAAGCAAAAGAAAGAATTGCCAAAATCGACTGTTTTCTACCAAAAGCTGAAGACAAATATCTTGCTGTAGCATGCGCTAGTATTGTAGCAAGAGCTACTTTTTTAAATTGCATGAAACAAATGCAACAAAAACTAAAAATCAAAATACCTTTAGGGGCAAGCAATACTAATGAAATTGTTAAAGTTGGTAAATATATTAACAAAAGATATTCATTAGATGATTTTGCCAAAGTGCATTTTACACCGATAACTGACAAAATCCTCAATTAATATCAAATTTTTTGTAAAGTTAAACCACAAGCTGGAGCTTTATATTTGATTTTACCTTTGGCTGGCTTGGAAAAACAAGCTTTAATTTGATTAATGCTTACTTTGTTTTCATTGTAAGCAAGAAAACAACCAATAATCATTCTCACCATTGAACGCAAAAAACTATTACCAATGATTTTAAAAGTAACAATATCTTGTTTTTTACTAATATTAATTGATTTGATTTCCTTAATGTTCTTTTGAACATTAGGTAAATCAGTAGAAAAACTCAAGAAATTCTTTTTACCTAAAAATAACTTTTTAATTTTGTTAATTTTTCATAAATCAATATTTTTGTTATATTGATAAATAAATGATGATTCAATGGGATTATTCTTTTTAGAGACATTGATTTTATAAAGATAGGTTTTACCTTTAGCATCAAATCTAGCATTAAAAGTTTTAGCTACTTTTTTAATACTCATAATCCTAATATCATAAGGTAAAACAAGATTTAAACATTGTTTTAACTTATTACAAGTGATTTTAATGTTTGGTTTTAAATCAAAATGAAATACCTGACCACTTGCATTAACTTTTGCATCAGTTCGACTTGCTGCATAAATATAAGTGTTAGCTTTTATGGCCACTTTAAAAGCATCATGGATAATTTGTTGAATTGTAATATCTTTGGCTTGCAAAGCTCAACCATGATAATTATTTCCATTGTATGCCACAATTGCTTTATAACGTTGAGTCATAATTCTATCTTACATAACAATCAATAGTAAAGAAGGGTGAAAAGATCACATGCCAGTTGATAAACATAATGGTAATAAAGAAAATAACAATAGTAAAAAATAAGAAGATCCAATCAAAAAAATGAATGTTGTAATAACGATATCTAGTTCTTGGTTTTTGAGGGATGTAGTTTCTTGCCTCCATTGCATCACTCAACTCATTAGCTTTTTTAAAAGCTACTGAAAACATGGGGATAATCAAAGCAATCATCCCTTGCAATTTACCAATAAAATTACCATTTTTAAAATCAACACCTCTTGTAGCTTGGGCTTTCATAATAGTCCCAGCTTCAACAACTAAACTTGGAACAAATCTAATGGCAATGGTTATTATCATTGCCCATTCTGAAATCGGAATTTTCAAAAATTTTAGTGGGGCTAAAATACTATCAATCCCAAAAGCTAATTGAATAGAAGTAGTAGTAATAGTTAAAATAGTCATAATCGTAATCATAAAGAAGATTTTTAAAGTTACATTTAAGGTAACAAACACTACTTCTGGTGTTAAGGAATATCAAGTAGTATGATAAGGCAAATAAAATTTTGAACCAAATTCTTCGATTAGTATAAACAAACTGTCTGGTTTTTTAGTAGTAAGTTCACCAACTCAACCACCTCAAATATTTTCATGTCAGTAATAACCTTCATAACCATTAACAGGTTTAACAATTCCAAGATTTTCTAATTCTAGCCACGAACTGCCTAATAAACATTTTTTTGAATTAATTCCAAAAATGACACTAGGGGTTTTATAAGCAATCCAATTAATGAAAAACATTAATAAAAACATGATGACACATGTGATAACAATATTAAATAGGTCTTTTAAAGGCAATCTTCCAGCAAAACAAAGTATGACAAAAAACAATAATAAACCAATTTGTCAAATAAAACTACATGGTAAGAAAGTAATAATAAACAAAAAGATAGCAATAATAATTTTTAGAGATGGATTCATCTTAAATAAAAAACTTTTTTGAATTTGACTAGATCTTACAGAAGTAAAATTTAAATTGCCAATCATTATTCTAACTATCCTTGCGTAAAACTTATTTGTGCTAACATTTTTGCTAGTTCATGAACATTTTTAGGTTGTAGTTTGAAAAGAATATTAAATTTAGGATTGATTTTAACAAGTTTATTAATTACATCAATAACTTTAGGAACTAAAAGTCTAGATGATGAGTTGATAATTTTCGAATTAGTAAAAATATCATATGGCTTAGCATGAGCAAAGATTTTATGATCTTTTAAAACAATAATTTCATCACCAATAGCTAAAGCATGATCCATTTTATGTGAAACAACAATAACTGTTTTGCCATTTTTCTTTAATTCAGTAATAATGTTTAACATTTCTCTTTCACCATTAGGATCAAGACCAGCAGTTGGTTCATCAAAAATTAAAATATCTGGTTCGATTGCTAAAATTCCAGCAATAGCAACACGACGTTTTTGCCCTCCGGACAAAGCAAATGGACTTTTTTGCAAATAAGAGTCATCTAAACCCATTTTATTTAAATAAAATTTAGCTTTTTCTTGGGCAATTTTTTTATCTACTCCTAAATTAACTGGACCAAACATAATATCTTTTTCAACAGTTTCTTTGAATAGTTGATATTCAGGAAACTGTAAAACCATTGAGATTACTTTGCGAAGTTTCTTAATTTGTTTAATTTTTCTTTTTTTGCCTAAAATAGCATATTCTTTAACAAAAATATCTCCGAATTTAGACTTCATTATTCCGTTTAAATGCGTAATTAAAGTGGTTTTACCACTTCCTGATTCACCAATAATGAAATAAACTTTGTTTTCATTAAATTGAAAGTTAATGTCTTTTAACAAAACATATTCAGCACTTGTTTTTGGATTAAAAACAACATCAAGGTGACTAATTGTAATCACATTGTTAGTATTTAAGTTAGGATTAACTACTTTATTTACATTCATGACTAACCTGCTTGATTAAGACATCAAGATTCATTGTCGGTTTGATATTTTTATTTCTTTCACTTAATAATTGTGAAAGTTCTAAAACAAAAGGTGCATTCAATGCACTTTTCTTAATTACATCTTGTTGTTTAACAAAAACATCTTGTGGTTTACCAGAAGCAACTAATTTACCAGAATTCATCACTAGGACTTTATCAGCTTTTATTATTTCATCCATGTCATGAGTAATAGAAATAACAGTTTTTTTGAATTTATTTTTTAATTCCAACATTAGTTGTTTTAATTCAATGGTTGATTTTGGATCAAGCATACTTGTCGCTTCATCAAAAACAATAATCTTAGGATCTAGTGCTAAAACAGAGGCAATAGCAACATGTTGTTTTTGCCCTCCTGACAAAAGCTGTGAATCAAAATCTAAAAGATGGCTAATTCCAACTATTTTGGTAACATTTTTAATAATTGGTCACATTTCAGTTGGTTCAACTTGTTTGTTTTCTAGACCAAAAGCTATATCATCCTCTACTGATAAACCAATAAATTGATTATCAGGATTTTGAAAAATAACTCCAATGTTGTTTCGCAAATAATCGATATTATCTTTAGTAATCAATTCACCAAAAAGAGTAAACTGACCGCTTCATGGTTTTAATAAACCATTTAAGATTTTAGAAACAGTAGATTTCCCAGAACCATTGTGACCAACAATACAAACATATTCATTTTCTTTTATTTCGAAAGAAACATCCTGTAAAAAAACTTTGTTGGGTTCATAACCAAAACAAATTTTAGAAAATTTAATTGCATTTTTAGAAGTTGGTCTTTGCATGTTGACAAAATATCTTTTAGCAAAAGTAGATTATAACATTTAATGTATCTATAAATTATTTATAGTTTTAGACATACTAGTTGTAAGAAAAATACTTTTTAGCTTTAACAATTGTCTTTCTAATTTTTGTTTTTAAAATATTTATATTTTTGAATTTTTCAACTTTATCTACATAAGCAAATAATCTAACTTTGATATTATTTTGGATTCTTGCACTAAATGATGTTCTTGGTTTAATGTTTTTGTCAATAACATGTGTTTCAAAAGATGTTTTTTTGCTATTCATTGTTTTACTTTTACCTATAAATGTTACAGAAGGATAAATTGTTTTACCAATTTGAATTTTTGACAAATAAGAACCAAATGGTAGGTTAACTTTATAATTTGGGATTAAATTAATTGTTGGAAAACCAATTTTACGGCCTTGTTTCACCCCTGAAACTCATTTAGAGCAAACAAAAAATGGTTCATAAAGTAATTTATTAGCTTCCTTCATCTTTTTTTGTTCAATAAGACATCTTATTTTGGTAGTTGAATACTTCCTTTCATACTTAATGACATCAAGAATAAAATATTTTTTTAAAATATCAACTTTGCAGTTGTCCTTGCCAAAGCAAAAGTTGCTTCCAATAACTATTCTTTTAGGATTAATTTTTTGTAAATACTTTTCTATGAATTGCTTTCCGTTCAAATTGTCTTCTTCAATGGAAAAAACCAAAATGTTTTGTGGTCGGAATGATTGTAAATAAGTTAAACGAGTTCGAAAATCATATAACTCATGGGACTTTTTGATTTTAAATGGTTTAAAAGTCAAAATATTAAATACTTTGTGCTTAGTCAATAATTCTAAGTGTTTTTTATGAACACAGCCAAAATAGCCAATAACTAATGGTAAAGATGATCGGTAATTTTTAGTTCTATTTAAATCAATTATTTTAGTTGGCATAAGAATTACTCAACTTTAGAAAATCATTTAATTTATAGGCATGTTTAAGCTTAAATTTACCACATTTTGTTCTTTGCAATGCACTAACATACCCAAATGTTCCCAATTTTGCCGCTAAATCCTCACAAAAACTACGCACATAAAAACCTTTTGACACATTCATCCTTAAGATTACTACTTGTTTTGTTTGATCAAAACTAAGAATCTTAATCTTATTAATTTTAACTTTAACAGCTTTAAGTTCTATATTAGTTTTAGCTCGTGCTAAATCATAAGCTCTAATGCCGTTAACTTTTTTGGCTGAGAAAATATGTGGTTTTTGCAAATATGGACCTTTTTTAAAGAACCTAATAGCTTGTTTTAGTTGTTTTTTAATGATAGAGCTAGGCTTTGAAGTAATAACTTTACCTGTTTTATCACCTGTTTCAGTTTTTGAACCAAAAGTGAAATTGCTAACATACTCTTTATCATCTAAACTTAACTTAGATAATTGTTTAGTTTGTTCATTACAACCAATGACCAATAAACCTGTAGCCATTGGGTCTAATGTTCCACTATGCCCTACTTTTTTAAAATTAAAATAACTTTTAATTTTAGCACATACATCATGACTAGTTCAGCCAGATGGTTTATCAATTAAAATGATATTGTGATTTGTCATCATCTGATAATTATAATTTAATACATAATATGAGACAAATCATCGGTAATATTATTCAAGCAAACAAAATTTTTGACATGATCAAAAATCATGACAAAATTGCTATCGGTGTAAGTGGTGGCAAAGATTCAATCATTTTGTTACAAGCCATGCAAATTTATTGTCAAAAACAAAAACAAAATTTTAATTGAAACATAAAAATCAAGGGATTTTGTGTTGATTTAGGTTTCAAAAAAAACTCTCTGTCAACATTAGTGAAATGATGTAAAAAACACAAATTACCATTACAAGTAATCAAAAGTAATATTGCTCAAGTTTTAAAAGCTAAAAAAAGAAAAGGCAAAGTCCAATGTTCACTGTGTACCAAAATGAAAAAAGCTATTTTAATTCGTACAATTAAAAAACAAGGATTTAACAAACTTGCCTTTGGCCATCATGCTGAAGATGCTATAGAAACTTTATTTATGAATATCTTGTCACAAAGTAGAATGGCAATCTTTCAACCACTTACATTTTTAGAAAGGAAAAAAATATATCTAATTAGGCCAATGATTATGTGCCGAGAAAAGCAAATTATTACTTTAAGCAAAAAATTACAAATTCCCATTGCAAAAGGTTTGTGTCCTAATGAACGAATAACTCAACGAACATATATGAAAAAATTTATTGAAAAAAACTTTTATCAAAACACAAATTGACCTAATGCCTATACTAACCTTTATCGTTGCTTATTCAACAAAAAAGGTTGTAATTTGTGAATCTTTAATCCCAAATACAATTTTGATAATTTGCAAGAAGCAATAGTTAGTAAAAAGAAAATCTAATTATCTGCGTGCAAAGATAATTTTTGGATAATCACTTTCATTTTTAGGCTTAAAGTTATGATCAGCATACATTTCATAACGAGCTTTACTATCCTTGTTAAGATAATATGGACCAAAAGCAATTGTTTTTTTACCATCTTTGCTTTTTAACTTAAAAGTTTTGAAAAAGTTAACACTAGCTTTAACTAAAATTGGTGATAACAAAATATTTAAATCGACCATAAAATGAAAAATGATGTTTAAACAATTATTTAAAGTCTCAGTTTGTTTGTTTTTAAATAACTGCCAAGGTTTAACATTTTCAATGTATTTATTTAAAACATCATAACTACTTTGGATTTTAATTAGTAAATCTTTAATTTTAAACTCATCTACATACTTTTTATAATTATCAATTAAATCTTGATGATATTTAATGACTTGTTTATCAAGATTATTTAGTTTTTTGGACAAAGCGGGAACTTTATAGTCTGTATATCTTTGCATCATTCCTCATACTCGAGTAATCATATTACCATAGTTATTAGCTAAATCGCCATTATAAACTTTTACAAAGATATCGTGACTAAACACACTATCTTGTTCAATACTTAATTCTTTAATTAAGAAATATCTCAGTGCATCTGAACCAAAATCGTCAAGATACATTTTTGGATCAATTACATTACCTAATGATTTGGACATTTTGCCTTGATTAGTAATTACTCAACCATGACTAATTACTTTAGTTGGTAAGTTTAAATTAAGCATATGTAACATGATTGGTCAATAAATGCAATGAAATCGCATAATTTCTTTAGACATTAAATGGACACGTTGTACATCATTATTTTGTCAATATTTTTTAAATAGTTTGTCATCTTTTGACAAATAACCTAGACTAGTTAAATAGTTAAATAAAGCATCAATTCAAACATAAATAACATGTTTAGGGTTTTCCTTGACTTTAATCCCTCAATTAATAGATGTTCTAGAAACTGATAAATCAGTTAATCCTTCATTAATGAAAGAATTTGTTAATTCTTTCACTCTTGATTGAGGGTAAATAAAATTTTTGCTTTTTGTTAATACATTTTTAATTCATTTTTGATATTTAGAAACTTTTAAGAAATATGATGGTTCTTTTTTATAAGTAAGTTCATGACCAAATTGGCAATACATTTTGCCATCACCTTTTTTTTCAATTTGGCTTTTAGTATAATTTTCTTCACAACTGACACAATAATAACTAGCTCATTCACCTAAATAAATGCAATCTTTTTCAATTAATGTTGAGAAGATCTTGCTAATAGCTTGCTCGTGTTGTTTATCAGTAGTACGAATGAAATAGTCATACGAAATATCTAATTGTTTTCATAAACCTTTGAAAACAACAGCCATTTCATCAAGCATGACTTTAATTTCTTTCTTTTGTTTTAAGGCAGTATTAGCAATCTTTTCCCCATGTTCATCTAAACCAGTTTGGAAAAAGACATCATAACCTATGGCTCTTTTATATCTAGCAATAACATCAGCTAAAACAGTAGTATAGGCGTGACCAATATGAGGTTTACCTGAAGGGTAATAAATTGGGGTTGTAATATATAACTTTTTCTTTTTATTGGTCATTTATGATTTATTAAACCAATTGAACAAGGGCAATTTGACTATTATCACCTTGTCTTGATTCAAAACGAACAACTCTTGTATAACCACCTTTTCTAGTAGCATATTTTTTAGCTAAATCAGCTAATTTTTTTAGTAAATTTTGTCGACTATATTTTTTATTGTTTAAGATAATAGATAAAATTTTTCTTTTAGCTGGTAAAGTATCTTTCTTAGCAAGAGTAATTAACTTATCAACATGTTTTTTAACTTCTTTAGCTTGTGCCAAAGTTATTTTAATTTGGCCATAAGCAACAACATCGGTAACTTGTTGTCTTAACACCATTTTTTTATAAGCTGAATCTTTTCTTTTAGTGATTACAAAAGACATAAACTCTATTCTTCACTTTCTTCTTCGTCTTCACTAGCAGATTTGAAAGATAAACCATTATCACTAAGTTTCTTTTGAATTTCGCGTAGAGATTTTTTACCAAGATTTTCAATAGTAGCAACTTTCTCTTTAGTCATAGAAGCTAAATCTTGTAAAGTTTTAATTCCAAATTTCTTTAAACAGTTGTAACTACGTACTGATAATTCAAGATCATCAATAGAAATAGATAATTTGTGAGTTTTTTGAATTTCTGCTTGTTCCTTCATCATCTTCATTTCTTTGATCTTTTCATTAATGTTAGCAAGTTTATCAAAGTGTTCAAGCAAGATTTTACTAGCATAAGCTAAAGCATCTGTTGGACTAATTGCACCATTAGTAGCAATATCTAAAGTGACATAGTCTGCCATTTTATCTCTAGCGATTTTCTTTTCTTCAACATGATAGCCAACTTGTAAGATTGGTGAGTAGTTAGAATCAGTAGCAATGATATTTAAAGAGTTAATATCTTCTTGGTTTTGACTAAAAGTAGTGAAACCACGACCATTTTTAGCATAAATTTCCATTTCAAAGGCTGGTTTATCAGCAGTTTTGGTTGCAATGTATAAATCTTTGTTGACAATTTCAAAACCAACTGGTAAATCAATATCAGCAGCTTGAATTTTCTTTTTACCTTTAACACTTAATTTTAGAGTCGGTCATTTTTCAATAGTGGTTGTTTCACTGATTGCTGTTTCATCAATTTTTAAAACTAATTGTTTTAAATTTAAAATAATTTGAGTAACATCTTCTTTTAAACCATCAATGGCTTGGAATTCGTGCTGTACTCCAGCAATTTTAACAGCAAATACTGATGCCCCAGGAATATTAGAAAGAATCACTCTTCTTAAAGCATTACCAATAGTAATCCCAAAACCTAATTCAAGTGGACCAATAATAAATTGTCCATGGTTAGGATTAAATTCCTTAATGACTGGTTTAATGTTGTAATTAATAAATTTTTCCATATTATTTCTCCTTAACGTGGTTTTTTTTGTGGCTTGCAACCATTGTGAGGAACAGGGGTTGCCTCTGCTAAAGCAGTAATTTGTAAGCCTGCTGCAGCTAAAGAACGAATAGCTGTATCTTTACCTTGACCAGTACCATTAATCCGTACTTCTACAGCTTTAAGACCCATAGCCATAACATTTTTTGCTACGGCTTCAGCAGCAAGTCCAGCTGCATATGGAGTTGATTTTTTTGAACCTTTATAGCCAATAACTCCAGCTGAAGATCAACCTAAGGTGTTACCTTGTTGATCAGTAATAGTGATGATTGTATTGTTAATTGTTGAATGGATATGAGCAATACCATTTGGACTAGAAAGTTTTTTCTTTTTTCTTTTAATAGTTGGTTTTTTATTAGCAACTTTACTTGTGGTTTTTTTTGTTTCAGCCATAATTTCTTCCTTACCCTATTATTTAGTTTCCATCTTTTTGTTAGCAACAGTCTTTCTAGGACCTTTTCTAGTTCTAGCGTTAGTTCTAGTTCTTTGACCTCGCACAGGAAGACCTTTTTTATGTCTTACTCCGCGATAACAATTAATTTCCATTAAATGTTTAATGTCCATTGCTACATCACGACGTAAGTCACCTTCAATTTTGTATTTACTAGTAACTTCTCTGATTGCAGCAAATTCATTTTCATTTAAATCGCTAACTTTTTTAGCAGGATCAACTTTAGCAGCAACACAAATCTTAGCTGCGGTGCTTTTTCCAATACCATAAACATATTGTAATGAGTACATTACTTGCTTGTTATTGGGAATGTCTACACCTAATAAACGTGCCATAATTCTTACCCTTGTCTTTGTTTATGCTTAGGATTCTTACAAATTACCATAATTCTACCATGTCTTTTGATAATTTTACAATCCTTACATATTGGTTTTACAGATGCTCTAACTTTCATCAAACCTCTTTTCCAAAATTAATTTACTCGATAAATTATTCGTCCACATGTTAAGTCATAAGGACTCAACTCAACCTCAACAGTATCACCGGGTAAAATGCGAATCTTACACATACGCATTTTACCAGATATGTGAGCATTTATTATAACATTGTTTTCTAATTGTACTTTACATAAATTATTAGAAAAAATTTCTAATACTTTACCTTTCATCTTAATTTTATTACTGTCGTTCATTAATTCCTCTTTAATTTGTTAAAATTTCACAACCATTTTCATTGACCAACACCATGTGCTCATAGTGACAAGTTAGTTGTTTATTGCTGGCACTAACTGTTCATTGATTTTTTGGATCAATAATGTACTTGTCACTACCAGTCATTAGCATCGGTTCAATACAAATAGTCATTCCTGGGCGCAATAAGCACCCAGTAGCTTTTTTGCCATAACACAAAATGATTGGATCTTCATGCAGTTTTAAACCACAACCATGGCCACCAAAGTTTTTAATCACTTGATAACCATGTTTCTTTGCTGTTTGTTGAATAGCATAAGAAATATCACCTGTGTAGTTACCAGGTTTTACTTGTAAAATAGCTTGGTTTAAACAATCAATAGTCGCTTCATTAATATGGTTGGCTTTTTCATTGTTAGGATCTAATACTACACTAAAAGCCGCATCACAAACACAACCATTGTAAGTTACTCCCACATCAAAAGTAACAAGATCTTTAGATTTTAGTTTGTAATGAGAAGCAACACCATGAATAATTTGTTCATTTACACTAATACAAATGTGACTTGGAAAACCATCATGTTGATAAAAACTTGCTGTAGCATGATTTTTTAAACAAACATCGTTAGCTAGTTTATCTAATTGTAAAGTGGTCACACCAGGTTTACAATGGGTTAACAGTGCATGCTTAACTTTTTTTCAAATCATGCAAGCTTGTTTAATCCTTTCAATTTCTTGTTTAGATTTAATGTAAATCATGTAATTAACCAATTATTTTTTTAATTTCCCCAATTGCTTTGTCCAAATTTTCATTAACAATTGGATAATAAATTTTTTGTTGCTTGTAATACTCCACAAGTGGAGTATTTAGAGCTAAATAAGTTTTAAAACGTTCCACAACTACATCTTCTTTATCATCATTTCTTTGAACTAATAATGATCCATCATAGTCACAAACACCTTCTTTTTGTGGTTTGTGATAATAAATGTTGTAAATACTTTTACAAACTGGACAAGTTCTTCTTCCTGTTATACGTTTCATGATTTCTTGTTCATCGACTAAGATATCAAAGACATAATCAACTTTGACAATTTTAGACAAGAAGTTAGCTTGATTAATGTTTCTTGGGTAACCATCTAAGACAATGTTTAAATTTTTATTAGATAGTTCCATCAATTCATTTTTAACAATTTCATTAGTAGTGTCATCATCGATTAATCCACCACTTAACATAATTGATTTTAGTTTTTTAGCGATATCAGTACTAGCATTAATAACTTTTCTAAAGATTTCACCAGTAGAAATGTGAAAGAAATGGTATTTTTCTTTCAAAATGTTGGATATACTTCCTTTTCCTGCACCAGGAGCACCTAATAATAAAATAATCATCTTATCTCCTTACCATAATTGTGCCACTTTATCATTTTTAAGATTGTTAACATAATTAGCATTTTTAATTGATTTTTTCACCACATTATAACCACTAGTAGTACTAGTTGATTTAAGAGCATATCAGAATTCAAGACTAGCACTAACCATGATAATAATTCCTGTTCCCCCTAAAGCCATTCCACTAGGAATATGAGTAGTAATAGACAAAATAAATGGTAAAACCGCAATAGCAGCAAGCATTGGTCCACCGATTCAGTTAACTCTATTTAAAACTTTAGTAATATGTTTAACAGTATCTTCACCCATTCTAACTCCTAAAATGAAACGACCACTTTTTTGGAAATTTTCAGCCATTAATTCCGGATTAATTTGAACATATGAATAAAAAAAAGTAAAAAGGATAGTAGCAAGAAAATATAAAGCAATTCCTGCTCAACTGTCTAAAGTTAATCATTGTTCAATAAACCACCTAGTTTCATTGTTAGGAAAAAATTGGGCAATAGTCCCTGGAATCGTTAACAAACTACTAGCAAAAATAATAGGAATAACACTAGCAGAAATTAATTTAATTGGTAAGAATGGTAATTCTTTTTGGTCTTTAATTAATCCTTCCCCAACTTGTTGAACAGGAATTTTTCTAACTGAACCGTTAATTCAAATCAAGACTACAATTAAGATCACAAAGAAAGCTGTATAAAGAATCAAAGAAAAGACCATGCTAAATCTTTCACCTTGATCACTTAATTGCATAATGATAATTTGATAAACATAATTAAAGTTAGGCACAATATTACTAATAATCCCAATTAAAATTAATGATGAAATACCGTTACCAATTCCTCGTTTAGTGATAATGTCACTAAAGAAAATAGCAATATAAGTTCCTGCTGACAAAAGCAACATTAATAAAAAGATTTTATCAATTCCTAATTGAGCTAGTTCAGTAACACCAAAAATTTTAATTCCTGTGGAGCTACCATCTTTGCCTGAATGAAGTAATAAAGCAATAGTAGTATATGATTGGATCAAGCAGAATGGCAAAGTAGCTAAACGAGTCACAATTTCTAGTTTTCTTTTACCTGCTTCACCAGACTTAGCCATATTGGTTAATGGTTTAATCAAATCTGATGATAAAAGTTGAACAATAATTTGAGTAGTAATGTAGGGCCCTAGACCAATAGCAAAAATACTCATGTGGTCTAAACCACCAGCAGATAATAAATTTAGCATACTAGTAAAAGAAGAGTGATTAATTTGATAACCTTCGGGCAATTCTACCCCTGGTAGAGATAACATTGTTCCTAGATGATAAAGTAATAAAATAAAAATCGTTAAAAATAATGCCGATAAAACTCGTTTGTTAGTAAAAATTGAACGAATAGTTTTTAAATTATCACTTTTCTTTTTTAGAGCAATGTTCATATTATTTGTTTAAGATAGTTACTTTCCCACCATTATCGATGATCAATTTCTTAGCACTCTCACTAAATTTATGTGCTGAAACAGTTAAACTTTCTTTAAGTGGTTTTTTACCAGCAATAATTTTGATCTTTGCTTTTTGTGATTTTTTAATCATTTTTTTAGATAAAAGTATTTTAGGATTAATTTCATCAACCTTAAGACTAGAAAGTTGGTCAGTTGTGAAAACTCAATAGTTTGTTTTATAGCTCGTATTGTTAAAACCAACTTTAGGAATCTTTCTATATAAAGGAGTTTGGCCACCCTCAAATCCTTGTCTAACATTACCAGATTTTCTAGCATGTTGACCTTTTTGACCTCTTGTAGATCTTTTCCCCATACCAGAACCATAACCGCGCCCTAAAGTTTTGGTTTTGTGTCCTCTTGATCCTTTTGTATATTTCAAATTATGTAATTGCATTGTTAATCCTTTCTTTTAAAGTTCTGAAACTTGCTTATCACGCATTTCTGCAATATATTCAGGAGTCATTTGTTGTTTCAAACCATTAATAGTTGCTCGGATCATGTTTTGGGCAGTATTTTTACCTAAGTTTTTAGTGTAAATATCACTATAACCTGCAAGTTCTACAACAGCACGGATTGCTCCACCAGCCACTAAACCAGTCCCTTTTCTAGCTGGTTTTAATAAGATTTTTGCTGCACATGCTTTACCAATAACATCATGATAAATAGTTCCATGATTAATCTTTACTTTCACAATATTATTCTTAGCATTCTTAGTTGCTTTAGCCATCGCATTAGGAATTTCTAATGATTTACCAATCCCAAAGCCAACTGAACCTTTTCTGTCGCCCACTACTACTAGGACAGAGAAACGCATGTTTCTACCACCTTTAGTAGTTTTAGAAATACGTTTAATAGCAACAACTTTTTCTTCAAAACCATCAGCAGAGATATTCCGCATTTTCTTTGGTTTTATAGGACCTTCTTTATCTTTTTTTGTAAAATTGGGATTTTTGTTATCTTTAGCAGGTTCTTGTTTAGACTGCTTAGTAGGTTCATTCTTTGGTTTGTCAACAACTTTAGCAATTTCTTGTTGTTTTTCTGCATCAATTTTTGGTTGTTTTTGATTATTGGTTGTATCAACTGGTTTTGTTATATTTCCACTCATTTTTAACTCCTAAAATTTTAATCCTGCTTTTCTGGCTGCATCAGCTAAGGCTGCAACACGGCCATGGTATTTGTTACCACCACGGTCAAATGCAACTTCACTAATTTTTTTAGCTAAAGCTTTTTTAGCGATATCTTCGCCAACTTTTTGGCAAGCTTGCTTATTCCCTGATTTAAGTTTTAATTGAATAGAAGAAGATGAACAAAGTGTCACACCATTAGTATCATCAAAGATTTGTGCAATGATGTGAGCATTAGTTTTTGTCACAATCAAACGTGGTTTATCATTATGATTTTGTTTAAGTCTATTTAAAAATCGTCTATGACGAATAACACAGCTTTTCTTTCTAGATATAGTTAACTTTTTCATATTCTATCTCCTATTTCTTCGCTTTAGCTGGAGCTGCACCTGCTGAACCTGTAGCAGCTTCAGCAGTCTTACCAACTTTTCTAATAATATGTTCATTTTCATACATAATACCTTTACCTTTGTATGGTTCGGGTGGTCTTACTTTTCTTACATTAGCAGCAAATTCACCAACTAAAACTTTATTAAATCCTTCAATAATAATTTGAGTGGGAATGGGACAAGTAACTTTAAGATCTTTAGGAATAATAAATTCAATCGGGTGTGAATAGCCAATGTTTAAAGATAATTTACTACCACTCAAAGCAGCTTTATAACCAACTCCAACAATTTTTAATACTTTCTTATAACCATTAGCTACACCATTAATAGCATTAGCAATGTTAGCATTAGTGGTTCCATGAAGCATTTTTGAATGTTTCTCTTCATCACTTCTAGATACCTTAATGGTATTATCTTTCTTTTCTACTTTAATAATTTCACTAGGATAACTTACTTGAAGTTGACCCAGCGGTCCTTTAACATTAACAATATTATTGCTAATGCTTACTTCAACTTTTTCTGGAATGATGATTAATTTATTACCTTTATGACTCATTGTTTACTCCTAACTACCACACATAAGCGATGACTTCGCCACCAAGATTGGCTTTCTTAGCTTGTTTGTTGGTCATGATTCCATGACTAGTAGAAACAATGGCAATACCAAGACCATTTAAAACAGTTGGCATTTTTTCACAAGAAGCATAAATTCTTAACCCAGGCTTAGAGATTTGTTTTAAACCATTAATGGTTGGAATTTGGTTTTTGTATTTTAATTTAATTGTAGTAGTTTTGATTTTGCTAGGTTTTTTATCTTTCATTTTGTTAGTTTCATGATAACTAGCAATATACCCTTCATCAAGTAATACTTTTAAGATGTTAGAAGTTAATCTTGAAGTTTGAATACGAATAAATGGCAATCGTGCACGATTAGCATTTTTAATTTTAATTAACAAATCAGCAATTGGATCCATGTACATAACTAAATACCTCTTATCAACTTGCTTTCTTTACACCAGGTAAAGCTCTTTTATAAGCTAATTCTCTAAAGCATAAACGACATAAACCATATTTTCTATAAACTGCATGAACACGACCGCATCTAACACATCTTGTGTATCCACGTGATGAAAATTTTGGTTTTTTATTTGCTTTTACTTTTAATGATTTTTTTGCCATATTTGTCTCCTATTTCTTCTTCATGAATGGTAAGCCAATAGCTACTAACATTGCTCTTGCTTCATCATCTTTATTAGTGGATGTGACAAAAGTAATGTCAAATCCTCTAATTCTTTTAATGTCATCATAATTAACTTCAAGAAAGATATTTTGTTCCTTGATCCCAAGTGTGTAGTTGCCATGCCCATCAAAGCTGTTATTGCTTAAACCACGGAAGTCTCTTACCCGCGGCAAAGCAATATGAATTAATTTTTCAATAAAACTTCACATTTTTTCACCACGTAAAGTTACTTTCACCCCAATTTCTTGGTTTTCTCTTAGTTTAAAAGTAGCAATCGCTTTTTTACTTTTAGTTTTAATAGGTTTTTGACCAGTAATTAATTGGATTTCATTAGCCATAGCTTCAATTAATTTTGCATCAGTAGTAGCATCACCAACACCAGCATTAATAACAATTTTTTCTAGTTTTGGCACTTGCATTACTGAATCAAAGTTAAGTTCTTTTGTTAAAGCATTAGCTAATAATTCATGATATTTTTGTGATAATGATATTTTTGTTGACATAATTAACTCCACACTTTCTATTTCTTGGTTGACATAACTATTTCTGTACCAGTTTTTTTCGCAACACGGATTTTCTTTTTAGTTTTTTTATCAATAACATAGCTAACTTTACTAATTCCTCTAGTTGCTTTTGGGACAACCAAAGCTAATTTAGATAAAGAAATTCATGCTTCTTTATCTTTAATTGCACCTTTTTCTTGGTTTGCAGTTGGTTTAATATGACATTTAACTTTATTAATACCTTCAACAATGGCTTTATTACTTTTGCGACATACTTGTAAAACTAAACCTTCTTTACCATAAAGGCCTGCATCACCACTAATTATTCTTACTTTGTCGCCAACTTTAATTCTTTGCATAAAAAACCTTCCTATAAGACCTCTGGAGCTAGAGAAATAATTTTACTAAAACCTTTATCTCTTAACTCTCTTGCAATAGGACCAAAAATTCTGGTTCCACGAGGAGTTTTATCTTCTTTAATTAAAACACAAGCATTATCATCAAATTTGATCTTAGTACCATTGGGACGTTTTAAACCTTTTTTAGTACGAACAATAACGGCCAAAAACATTTGTCCATCTTTAACTTGACCAGTAGGACTAGATGATTTAACTGAAACTTTAACAATGTCACCAATATTACATTTCTTTTGCCAAGAGTTACCAAGAATCTTGATTACTCCCACTTCTTTTGCACCAGTATTATCAGCAACATTTAATCTTGACATGAATTGAATCATAACTATCTCCTCCTATACAGCCTTCTTAATTACTTTTACTAAATAAAAGTGTTTAGTTTTGGAAATAGGTCTAGTTTCAGAAATTCTTACCACGTCATTTAATTTAGCAACAGATTTTTCATCATGTACTGCATATTTTTTGTGGTGAATAACCATCTTTTTGTACAAAGGATGGTTAAATTTACGTTCTACTTTAACAATTGCAGTTTTAGTGTTTTTAACACTTACTACTACTCCCACTAGACTTTTACGTAATTTTCTGTTGGCCATTATTTCTTAACCTCCTTAGCATGTTCTTCTTTCATTACACTAATTTTTTTAGTTTGATTAATTGTTTCTACTTTGGTAGGTTTGGCAACCGCTATTTTTTTCTTAGCTTCAAGTTGTTGCTTGGCGATAATTTCTTTGATTTTTTTACCACTAACAATAATTGGTTTATTTTTAGTGTTTTTAAGATCATATAAAATTACACTATCCGTAGATAAAGAAGCACTATAGCCACGGTTAGTTAATTCACTAAAAATTCTAGCAATTGATTTGCGAATTTGACTAAAGACATTAACTTTAGTTAATTCACCACTTGACATTTTAAATCTAGCTTCGACAAGCTGTGTTTTCAAATTACTGATGATAGCACATAGTTCTTCGTTAGACATATCAGCAAATAATTTCTTACTCATGAGCTATTTCTCCTTTCAAAACAATTTTAGTTAAAACATTAACTTTATCACCAGCTTGTTTTAAAGCTTTACGCATTTCAGCTTCTGGAATACCAGCCATTTCAAACATGATGGTACCTTTTTTCACTACTGCTGACCAAACTTCGGGCGAACCTTTTCCTGAACCCATACGTACTTCTAGAGGTTTTTTAGTACGTGATAAATGAGGAAAGATTCTAATTCACATTTTTCCAGTTTTATATTTATCTTTAAATTTAGATAACACTACTCTGGCTGCTTCAATTTGGTTAGCATTAACTCAATTACCTGTTGTAGCCATTAAACCCATTTCACCAAAAGCAACATATTTGTTGCCTTTAGCTTTACCATCATATCTTGTACGATGTGGTTTACGATATTTTGTTCTTTTTGGTTGCATCATAATTATTTACCCTCAGCTTTAGTTGATTGTTGATTAGTATTACTATCTTCCTTAGGAATACGTAAAACATTTGCTGCATTGTTTACTGCAAAATGACGTGGTCTTCTTCGATTATTTTGGTTATGCGATCGTTTTTTAGTGTTTGGAGTTTTTGAAGGTCCATTAACCGTAAAATTTTCACCGCGGTTAATTCAAACTTTAACTCCGATTTGACCATAAGTTGTATGAGCTTCTTCCAAAGCGTAATCAATATTTGACCTAAAAGTAGATAAAGGAATTACTCCTTTGGAGTAGCCTTCTTCTCTAGCCATTTCTACACCACCAAGACGACCTGAAACATTAGTTTTAACACCTTTAGCATGAGCTTGCATAACTTTCTTAATTCCCATTTTTTGAGCAACTCTAAAGCTTACTCTATTTTCGATAGCATCAGCAATTTCTCGTGCAATTACTTTTGCACTTAAAGCAACATTTTCATAATTTAATACTGAGAAATGGACTTTGATTTTTCTTCCAACAATTTTGTTGATGGCCAACACGTCTTTCTTTTCATTACTATTTTTGTCACCAAGAATTAAACCAGGTTGACCAGCATGAACTGTTACTCAGATTTCTTTTTGGTTTCTTTCAATTTCAGTTTCAACAATTTGCGCAGTTTTGTAGGTTTTTAGGAAGTAATTACGAATTTTTTCGTCTTCAATAACTCATTTAGCCGCTTGCTTGTTATCAAACGTTTGTCACTTAGAAATTCAATTCCTATTAATTGCTACTCTTAGTGCATTAGGATTAACTTTTTGACCCATTATTTACCTACCTTTTGACCTTTATCAATCTTTTTTTGACTAGTCTTATTCTTGTTGAACTTTTTTCTATTTTTTATTTCTCTTAAGTCTAGTTGACGTTGATTAACATCATCTGAAAGTCATATAGTTAAATGACAATGACGTTTTTTAATCATATTGCTTGAACCTTTAGCTCTTGGCATAGCTCTTTTTATAGTTCTGGCTTGACCAACTATTGCTTCATAAACATACAACTTGTCAGCATTCATAGCATGATTATTTATTGCATTAGCAATAGCCGAAGCCAAGAGTTTTTGTAAATATCTTGCTGTTTTTTTGTTAGTGTTTTGCAAAATAGTCAAAGCTTGATTAACTTTTTTATTACGGATTAAACCACAAACTAAATTAGCTTTGCGGTAAGAAATATGGAGATTTTCAACACGTGCACAAGCTTTCATTATTTTTCTCCTTTAGCAGCTTCAGCAGCAGCGTCTTCAGCTTTATTATTTGAAGAGTGTTGTTTGAAAATACGGGTTAAAACAAATTCGCCTAGTTTGTAACCAACCATTTCATCAGTGACAAAAACATTAACAAAGTTTTTACCATTATGAACAGCAAAAGTCAAACCAACAAATTCAGGGAAAATAGTTGACCTTCTTGATCAAGTTTTAATTGGTTTTTTGCTTCTTTCTTTTTTAGCTTTTTGAACTTTCTTCATTAAATGTGTATCACAAAAAGCACCTTTTTTATTACTACGTGACATGCTAACCTACTTTCCATTTCTTCTTCTAACAATGTAAATGTTTGAAGATTTCTTTTTATTTCTTGTTTTAACACCCATATGTCTTTTGCCTCATGGTGTTCTTGGTGCATCACGACCAACTGGTTGTCGACCTTCACCACCACCATGTGGGTGATCATTAGGGTTCATTGCTGAACCTCTAACAGTTGGTCTAATTCCTAAGTGTCTAGAAATTCCGGCTTTACCTAAATTAATAATGTTGTGGTCGATGTTAGAAATAATCCCAATTGTTGCACGACATTGGTTTTTAATTTTTCTCACTTCACCACTAGATAATTTCACTAACATAAAATTACCACTTTCATCTTTACCTAAAACTTGAGCATTGCTTCCGGCTGAACGAATAAGTTTAGCGCCTTGACCTGGATTTAATTCAATGTTATGAACAAAGGTACCTTCAGGAATATTTTGAATTTCTAAGCAGTTGCCAGTTTTAATATCAACATTTGGTCCAGAAACAATAGTTTGACCAACTTTTAAGTCATGAGGAGCTAAAATGTATTTCTTAGTTCCATCTTTATAACAAACTAGAGAAATAAAAGCAGTACGATTTGGATCATATTCAATTGTTTTTACTACCGCTTCAATTTTATCTTTATCTCTTCTAAAATCTATTTCACGGAAACGACGTTTATGACCTCCACCATGATGCCTAGTTGTAATAATTCCACGAGCGTTTCTGCCTGCTTCATTATGAATACTTCTAGTTAGAGCTTTTAGAGGTTTACCAGTAGTAAGTTCTTTTTTGTAATCAATAGTTACATATGTTCGCTTACCACTTGATCTAGGTTTTCTATACTTCAATGACATAACTTGTTACTGCCCCTTTCCCTAGTAATTCTTATTAGTTGATTTTTGTCAACTGGTTTTCTTATCTTCTGTTTTAACTTTTTCATTAACTGGAGCAATAATTGGTTTTTTATCTTTAACTAAAGTAGCAGGAGAAATTTCTTTAGCTTTTTCTTCAACTGGTTTTTTGGTAGAAACTTTAGTACTTTTTGTTTTTGCTTCTAAATCTTCTTGACTAATAGCAATATCTTTACCTTTTGGCAAAGTAATGTAAGCGATTTTAAAAGTTTTCGTGTAACCAGGATGTAATGTACCAGTTTTAGTAACCACTGGTTTTCTAATCATTGTTGAAATTTTTAATGGAACAATATTAAAAATATTTTTAAAAGCTAAGGCAATTTCTGATTTATTAGCTTTAACATCGACAATAAAAGCATATTTCTTTAAAGTTAGTGCTTGGCCAGCATAGCTTTTTTCAGTTAAATACGGTTTAATAATAATGTTAGATAATTGCATTATTTTTTACTCCTTTCGCAAAAGGCTTTTCATGTTTTTTGATCAAAAATAACAGTTTTAGCTCTTAAAAGATCATTAACAGAAACATTGCCAAAGGCTCGAGCAATAACTTTTTTAACATTTCTCACACATTGGAAAAGTTTTTGGTTATCTTTTGAATAAACGAATAAAGAATAATGGTCATTTATTTTGTTATATTTTAGAATTTTCACTACATCACTAGTCTTTTGAGGATTTTTGTCTAGTAAATAGAAAGCTTTTTCTTTGTTTTTTATAGTTAAAGCTAATCTAAAAGCAAGATTAGCTGCTTTAACATTGGTCTTTAGACAATAATTTTTGTTTGGTTTGGGACCGAAACAAACACCACCACCTACTCAATGTGGATTACGAATCGAACCTTGACGAGCATTACCACTATGTTTTTGTGGACGCGGTTTTTTACCACCACCTCTAACTTCAGCTTTAGTTAAAGTAGAATGAGTTGCTTGTCTTTTATTAGCATTTTCTACTAAAATTTGGTCAAATAAAGCTTGTTGACCTTTTTTAATATCAACTAAAAGATAATCTGGAAGGGTAATAGGTTGCAAAATAACACTACCACTTACAGTGTTATCTTTTTTATGAAGGTTAACTTTTTTAGTTTCAACTGACTTTTCCATAATTATTTATCTTTCTTTTCACTAGCTGGTTGATTCTTTTGTTGAGCACTTTCTGCTTTGTCAATGACTTCATTAATTTTATGAAGAGCTTCTTTATCACTCAATTTTTCATTAGCAGTTTTAACAGCTTCAAGGTTTTGTTGAGTGATTAATACAGGAGCAACAATACTCTTTTTGTTCTTAGCAGAATTTTTAATACTTACTACTGAACCATTTGGTCCTGGAACAGCACCCATGATAGTTATAGTGTGGTCTTCATTGTTAACAAACAAAACTAACAAGTTTTGAATGGTAACTTTTTCATGACCATAGTGACCAGACATTTTTTGGCCTTTTTTAACTCTTTGTGCTTGGCTACCACCACGACCCATAGCAATTGAACCTTGATAACGGTGCGGTCAACCAGCACCATGACTTAATGGACCGATTTTAAAGTTCCAACGTTTAATTGCACCAGTAAATCCACGACCTTTAGTTAAACCTTGAACATCAACATATTCTCCAGGTTTAAATTGACTAACATTGATTTCTGAACCAGCTTTTAAGTTTCCGTTTTTTTCTATTTCATAAAGAACATTGTAGTTGGTTTCACAATTATGTTTCTTAAAAATTCCTTGTTTAGCTTTGTTATTTTTCTTAGATTCAATACTATCAAATCCAACAACAACATTGTTGTTATCAGTTTTTTCATAAATAACTTTGTTTGGTTCACAATGAATAACCGTTGCTGGAAAAACTTTTCCAGTAACATCAAACACTTGTAGCATACCTATTTTTTTACCTAAAATGTACTTCATTGTTTACACCCTTTAAACTAGAACTTGATTTTTACTTCAATATTATTTGGCATATTAAGACGTTTTAACACATCCAATAAAGTTGGTGTGACATTTTCCAAAACAATTAAACGTTTGTGAGTACGTTTCTCAAATTGTTCCATTGATGGTTTGTTAACATGTGGAGCACGACAGATAGTGAAAATTTCTTTCCTTGTTGGGAAAGGAATTGGTCCTTTAATATCACAATTGTTGTTGCGAGCAATTTCAATGATCTTTCTGCAAGTTTGATCTAATGCAGCTTGATCATATGAAAAAATTTTTATTCTAAGTTCTTTGCTGGCCATAAATTATCAATAATTCCCAATAATAAACTAACTATTTAAATGCTACAACACTTTTTGGTGTAACATCGCAAATAGTTTTTTTATTTTAATACATTTTTTAAACTTTTTTAAGTTTTTTTGAAAACTTATTACAGTTATCATATGAATATAAACACAAAAATATAAGATGAAAAATTCAAATCATTTAGGTTAGAGAAAACCAATTTATACTAGGACAAACAATCTTTATTAATATACATGTAAAGCATAGTAGTGGCATGTCAATAATTGAACATCCATCACAAAAGGTTCTTAAAAGATGATATCTAAATATTGTATGATAATATTAAAAATGAAATTAGTAAAACACAATACTTTACAACTTAAAAATTTATCAGTTGATGTTGGAAATAAACAAATTTTAAAAAACATTAACTTAAAAGTAAAAACTGGAGAGGTCGTTGCTATAGTGGGACCAAATGGAGCTGGTAAAAGTAGTTTATTTAAAACAATCTTGCATCATTATGCCTTTAAAATCACGAAAGGTCAAGTTATTTTTAACAATAAAGTTATCAATAAGTTAGAAACGAATGAAATTGCTAAACTTGGTTTTTACTACTTGCCACAAAATCCTTTAGAGCTAGAAGGAATTAAAGTTCTTGATTTGTACAAATCAATTTGTAAAGTTAACAACTTAAACTATGACCCATTCGATTTGTATAAAAAAGTTACTCCTCAATTTAAAAAATTCAACTTAGACTTAGAACTATTAGAAAGAAATAGCAATGTTAACTTCTCTGGGGGTCAAAAAAAGAAAAATGAAATTATTCAAATGTCTTTACTTAACCCAAAAATCTTGTTGTTAGACGAAATTGACTCAGGTTGTGACATTGATAGTCTGAAAACTATTGCTAAAGAAATAAACAAAATTAAAAAAGATAAGATTATTCTTTTGATTACCCATCAAAAGAATTTGATTGAATTTATTAAACCAAACAAATTTATCTTAATTAATGAACATAAAATTACTAAAAGTAGTGATACTAAAGACCTACTAAAAATCTTAGAACATGGATTTGGTCAAAACATTAAAAATCAAGTAACTGGTGTAACTTTAAAACATGCATTCTAGTATTATTCAAGATGATAAAAAAACATATGTTTTTGATTTAAAGGATAATCAAAAATTTAATCTTTTAATCTTTACTGATAACAAAAAAAATATTAACCTAAAAATAAAAATCAATTTAGCCAAAAAAAATATTGTTAACATTTATGGTTTAGATTTAAACAAAGAAAAGGAAAAAAAATATTCTATTGATATTTATCACAATGACAATCATTCTATATCTAATATTTCTTTCTTAAGTCTAGCTAAAAACCAAGCTAAAACTTGCATTTATTGCCAATCTTACAATAAAAAAGGCAAAATCAATAACAAAATCAACCAAAACATTACAGGATTTATTTTAGATGATAAATCATCAATTGTTTCTATACCATCATTAGATATTAATGATAACAATGTGGTTGCTAACCACATTGTTAATGTTGGACAAATCAACCCAAATACCTTCTTTTATCTAGGTTCAAAAGGTTTTACCAAACAAGAAGTATATTCTTTACTAATTAATGGTTTTAAATCACAAATAATAAAAGATTTCCCTAAACAGCAAAAAAGTATAATTTATTCAATTGATAATTTCTTTGTTGGATAAATTAAAATGAACTTAAAAAATGATTTTCCTTGATTAGTTAAAAATAAATACATTTATTTTGACAATGGTGCTACAACATTAAAACCTAATTGTGTAATTGATGCTATCAAAAAGTATTATGTTGATTATGGAACTAATGTCCATAATCTTGATTCTAAGTTTTGCTATCAAACTTTTAAAGCTATTCAAAATGCCAGACAAACTATTGCTAGTATTTTTAATGCTCAAGCAAAAAATGTTGTTTTTTGTTCGGGGGCTACAGAAGGTTTATCATTAATTGCTCATGGTTTAGCTCATGTTCTTCCTAAAAATAGTGAAGTATTACTAAATGATTTTGAACATGCTAGCAATTTAATCCCATGACAACATGAAACAAAAAGCAAACATTTCAAACTAAAATTTGCTAAATTACAATCTAAAAAAATTGAGGATAGCATTTTTAATGCCATTTCTAGCAAAACAAAAGTTGTTTCTATTGCTTTAACAAGCAATGTGTATGGTAACATGGTTGATTACAAAACATTAGTAACAAAAATTAGAAAAAAATGAAAAGATATTGTGATTATTGCTGATGCAGCGCAATATATTCCATATAAAAATGTTGATACTAAATGTGGAATTGACTTCGTAGTTTGTTCAGCTCATAAAATGTTAGGACCAACTGGTATTGGAGCAGTATATGTTGCTAATAAATGATTAAACATTCTTCCACCACTAAGATTTGGTGGAGGAATGAACGAAGTAATTTCACATTCTTCTTTCACTTATGCTCATGAATTTGAAAAATTTGAAGGAGGTTCATTACCTTCTGCCCAAATTTTGGGTTGACAAGCAGCAATCAAATATCTAAACAAGGTTGGGAGAGAAAAAATCTACCAGCATGGTTTAGAACTAAAAAAATATTTTGTCAAACGAGCTAAAGAAATCAAAAATTTAATCATTTTTAACCCAAATACCCCATTATCAATTATCTTAATCAACTATAAGAAAGTACACAGTCAAGATTTTGCTAATTGATTAGGATCTAAAGGTTTTATTGTCAGAGCTGGTTTAAGCTGTGCTAAACTATCAAAACACCCTCTGAAGGTAGATAACTTTGTTAGAGTAAGTTTATATCTTTACAATACTAAACAAGAAATTGATAAGTTTATCAACACTGTTAAAAAGTTTAAACATGGTGATGAACTTAGTACAATAATTTAGTCTTATGACAATCCAAGAAAATTTAATTCGCCAAACTATTATTGAACACTATGAACATCCTAAAAATAAGGTGACTAATTCTTTTATCAAAAAGAATAAGGATTATGCTAAAGGACATAGTGATTCGCCTTCTTGTATTGACAATATTGACAGTTTTGTTAAAATCAAAAATGATAAAATTATTGATGTTAAATTTGCTGGGATAGGTTGTGCTATTTGCACTTCAAGTACTGATCTAATGGCGATAGAACTAACTAATAAACCACTAAAACAAGCTAAATCTATCATTAATAATTACTTAGCTATGATTAAAAATGATAAATATCGCGAAAAAAACGTTAAAAAACTTATTTTCTTTAAAAATGTTAACAAACAACCCAACAGAATTAAATGTGCTACAACAGGAATTTTAGCTATTTCTAAAGCAATTGATAATTATGAAAAAAGCAAAAAATAAACAAAAATTTGCAAAAGGTCTAAGCAAACAAGTAATCATTAACATTTCTAAAATGAAGAATGAACCTAATTGAATGTTACAAAAACGTTTGCAAGCTTATGAAATCTTTTGCAAACTAAAAAACCCTAAATGAGGGCCTAATTTAGATCATATTAATTTTAATGACTACATTTACTATGCTACAGAAACAAATAAAACTGCTTCTAAATGAGAAGATGTACCAAACAAAATTAAAAAAACTTTTAAGAAATTAAAGATTGCTGAAGCTGAAGCTAAATTTCTTTCTGGAGTAAATAATCAATTTGATTCAGAAGTTGTTTACAATAAAATCCAAGATGAATTAAAGAAAAATGGAGTAATTTTTTGCAATATTGAAAAAGCCATTACCATTTGTCCTGATATTGTTAAAAAATATTTTGGTAAACTTGTTCCAGCTTCTGACAACAAATATGCAGCTTTAAATACTGCCGTTTGATCTGGTGGTAGTTTTATCTATATACCGAAAGGTGTTAAATTATCTAAGCCTTTACAAGCATATTTTAGGATCAACACAAGAAGTATTGGTCAATTTGAAAGAACCTTAATAGTTGTTGATGACAAAGCAATGCTTTCATATATTGAAGGCTGTACAGCCCCAATATACGATAAAAACAATTTACATGCAGCAGTAGTAGAAGTGTTTGTCAATAAAGACGCTTATTGTAAATACATTACTATCCAAAATTGATCAGATAATGTTTTGAATCTAGTTACCAAACGAAGTATTGTCAAAAAAAATGGAATTATGGAATGGGTAGATGGTAATCTTGGTTCTAAATTAAATATGAAATACCCGTGCACCATTTTAAATGGTGAACATGCAAAAGCTAATTGTATTTCAATTGCAATTGCTCATAAAGGTGTTATCCATGATGCTGGCGCTAAGATGATCCATCTAGCAAACAATACTAAAAGTAATATCCTAGCTAAATCTATTGCTCATAATGGTGGTAGAGCTGATTATCGTGGTCTGGTCAGAATTAATAGAGGGGCAAAAAACTGTCAAGCAAATGTCAAGTGTGACACATTACTTTTAGACAACCATTCTTCAAGTAAAACTATTCCATTAGAAATTATTGATGATAATTCATCCTTTATTAAACATGAAGCTAAAATTACTCAATTAGACAAAGAAAAAGAATTTTATTTAAGTACTAAAGGTTTTAGTAAAAAACAAATTAAAAATATGCTATCTTTGGGTTTCTTAGAACCATTTAGTAATGAGCTTCCTATGGAATATGCTGTAGAATTAAACCGCTTAGTTAATGACGATTTCTATTCATAAACTATGGCCAAAAAAAGAAAAAAGAAGAAAAGAAAAGTTATTTTCCATTTAGATCTTGACGCTTTTTTTGCATCAGTTGAAATGGCTAACAACCCAGAATATAAAAAAGTTCCACTAATAGTGGGAGGGAGAACTAAAAAAGCAGTTGTTTCAACTTGCAACTATCTAGCCAGATCTTTTGGTATTAAAGCTGGTATGCCAATTTTCAAAGCATTAGAACTTTGCCCGCAAGCAACAGTTTTAAATGCTAACTATGAACTATATGAACAATATAGTGATGATTTTATCAAAATCATTAAAAAAACTTTTTGTCGAAAATGCGAACAAATTAGTATTGATGAATGTTTTCTTGATGTTACTAAATTAATTAAGAAAGATATGTTACCAATTAAGTTGGCAAAAATTATTCAACAAACTATTTTTAAGAAATTAAAAATAACTGTTTCAATTGGTATCAGCTACAATAAATTTCTTGCTAAGATGGCTAGTGATTGACACAAACCGTGTGGAATAACTGTTATTAACAAGAAAGATGTAGAAAAAAAGATTTGGAGTTTACCAATCAACAAAATGTATTTTGTTGGGAAGGCAACTGCCATAGCAATGCATGAACTTGGAATCAAAACCATTGGTGATTTAGCAAAATATGAAAACTTCAAACTGCTAGAAGCAATTTTTGGTTCTGCTTGATTTGATTATTATTTAAATGCACATGGATTTGGTGATGATTTTGTTTCAACCAATAATAGTCCCCCAAAATCATTAAGTATTCAATTTACATTGCCTTCCCAAGCAAGCAATATTCAAGAATTAGAAGAATGGCTGAAATATCTAAGTCAACAATTAAGCCAAAAAACACAATTTCATGGTGTGTTTGGTCATGTTGTTTATGTTTATCTTAAATGTGCCAATAGAAGAATGATTACTAAACAAATATCAATCAAAGAACCTACTGATAGATACGACATTATTTATCAGCATGCTTCTTTTTTGCTTAATGAACATTATCAAAGAAGTGAAAATGTAAGATTGATTGGCATAGGATTAGGTAAGCTAACAACTAAACCATGTATTAGGCAACGAACTATTTTTTAGTAAAAAATAGAACTATTTAATTTTAGCTAAGATTTTTTGACATCTAGGACAAACATCATCTTTAATTTCACTACTAGGGTAGTAGTTTCAACATCTAATACATTTAACATAGTTGCTTTTCTTACAAACTACTTCTGGATTAGTAATGTTTACATCATTAACTAAATCTACTTTTGCAACATTAAAAATTCTTTTTAATAATTCACCCTCAATTTTGTATTGATTATTAAACTTAATAGTAACATCTGCTTCATTACTTTTATTAATTACTTTACCATTTCTTTGTTGTTCAATAGCAGCAAAAACTAAATCTTTTAATTTAAAAATTTGTTTTCATTTCGTGTCATTAACTTCGGTAAATTTAATGTCTAACTTGCCAACTCAATTTTCAAAGAAAATGTCTTGTTTTTTAGCATCAGTATTAAAGAACTGATAAGCCTCACTAGTTGTATGAGGCATGATAGGTTGCAACAACACTAAGTGTGATTTTAAGATGTAGTAGATAACTGTTTGAATTGCTCGACGGTGAACATTATCTTTATCATCACAATATAAACAATCTTTAATAAGATTGAAATACCAACTTGATAAGTCAATAACAAAGTTATTGACAGTTTTGATAATAGCCATGAAGTTATATTGTTTGTAATATTCATTAATAGCTTTGATGTTTTTATCTAAGATATTTAGGACATAAATATCTTCTTCCTCAAAAGCAGTGCTTTTATTTCTAGTAAAATCAAAATCGTCTAAGTTAGCTAAACAAAAACGGAATAAACTATTTCTAATTCTTCGATAAATTTCTGTAGTTTGGTTCAAGATGTTAGGAGAAATAGAGATATCGTCTGCATAATTAGAATTGGCAACTCATAATCTTAAAATTTCTCCACCATATTTTTTACAAACATCTAGTGGGTCTACTCCATTGCCTAATGATTTAGACATTTTTTGTTTTTGTTCATCAACAGCCATTCCATGGCTGATTAGTTGTTTATATGGCGCACAATTACTAACAACTGTTCCAATAATAGCTGATGAGTTAAACCAACCACGGTATTGGTCATTTCCTTCAAGATAAAGATCAATTTGCTTGTCAAAAAGTAAGAAACTTGAACCAGAATCAAACCAAACATCCATCGTGTCTAAACATTTAGAATATTCATTGTAATTTTTAGCTTTATATTTATCAGTTAAGAAATATTCAACTGGTTGGCTAAACCAAGCATCACAGCCTTCATTAGTTAAGATCTTAACAATGTTATCAATTAGTTGTTCGTCTAAGATTGGCTCATTATTTTCATCATAGATGATAGCGATTGGTACACCTCAGACTCTTTGTCTTGAAATACACCATTCAGCTCTATTTTTGATCATTTCAATCATATGATTTTTAGATGACTGTGAATTGAACTTAACTTTTTCCAAAGAAGAAATGATGTTGTTTCGAATACTTGTAATATCAATAAATCATTGTTTAGTTGCACGATAAATGACTGGTTTTTTAGTTCTTCAGTCTACCGCTGCTGTGTGAACAAATTCACTTTGGTATAAAAGATGACCGGAAGCTTTTAGATTATCCAGAATAATTTTGTTGGCATCGTCATAAAAGACACCTCGAAGATTTTTGTCGTGGAAATCTTCTGCAAATCTACCAAGCTTATCAATATAACATTTTACTGGGATGTTGTATTTTTTACAAGCAAAATAGTCTTCATTACCATGCCCTGGAGCATTGTGGACTAAACCAGTACCATTGTCTTTGGAAACATAGTTAGCAATAATCACAATGTTATGTTGTTTCTTATACATTGGGTGTTCATAAGTAACTTTCTCAAGTTCTTTACCTAAGAATTTAGAAACAATTTCATATTTTTTTCAGCCTAATTTTTTTGCAACATCTTCTACTAAATCACTAGCAACAACAAAAATACCTTGAGAACATTTGACCTGAGCATACTCATAATCACTATGCACAGCAATAGCAATGTTAGAAGGAATAGTTCAAGGAGTAGTAGTTCAAATAATTAATTTTGTCTTTTGTGTCAATACCTTCTTACCATCCACTACATCAAAACTAACATATATTGAAGGAGAGGTGACATCTTTATATTCAATTTCAGTCTCAGCTAGAGCTGTTTGGCTTGATCAAGATCAATAAATTGGCTTGTTATCACGATAAACCAATTTCTTTTTAAGCATTTTAGCAAACAATTGGATTTGTCTAGTTTCAAAATCCCTAGACATAGTACAATAATAATTATCTCAATCAGTAAATAATCCAAAACACTTAAATTGTTGTTTTTGGTTATCAATGTTTTTAAACGCAAAGTTGCGACACTTTTCCCTTTTTTGAATTAAAGATAATTCATTGTATTGTTTGCCTTCTATTTTAGCAATAGCATGTTCAATTGGCAATCCATGACAATCTCAACCATAAATGATAGGAGCATAATGACCACAAGCATTGTGGTACCGAACAATAAAATCTTTCAAGATTTTATTTAAAGCATGACCTACATGTAAGTTACCATTTGCATATGGTGGGCCATCATGTAAGATAAATTCTTGACCGCCTTTGTTTTGTTCAAGAACTTTCTTATACACTTTATCAGCTATTCATTTATCGTGCCAAGAAGATTCTTTTTGTGATAAGTTGGCTTTCATTTCGAAAGCCGTCTTTGGCATGTTTAAGCTGTTTTTAATTCAATTTTTCTTTTCCATTAACAAAAAAACATTATACAGTGAAAGATTATAATAAATATTAGACCATAAAAGGAATTGATTGTGATCAATAATAAGAAAAGAAATTTTGCCCCTTATTTAGCTTTGTGAATATTTGGATGTTTACTTTTCTTCCCATTTTTCTTTTTTGTTGTTTGAAAAAACAAAATTAACAAAGACAATAAGCAAATTTTACTTATTCAAAATGAAATGGCCAATATTTGTGGTGTTTATCACAAAAAATATATTGCTCTTTTAGAATCTGAAGTCAAAAAAGAAAATAATGAACCTAAAAGTGTTTTTTCTACTAGCTTTGAAAAATATTGTTCATTTAAACCAAAAATAGACAACATAAATTCTTTTTTGAAATTGCATAAAACTATTTGTGATCATTTCTTATATTCACAGCAAAACAATCTTCCTAGAAAATTAAAGATGGACATTGTCAATCTAAATGATGACTTTAATAATAAAATTTCTATTTATGTTTTATCTATCAATAGTAAAATTATCAAAAATAGTTACCAATACAAACGATGGCCAAAAAACATCTTTTACTCATATTTAACTAAAGGTAAATGAATTGTATGGTATTAAAAAAGGTAAAACCTTTTGGTTATTGCAAAGGTGTTAACTTTGCAATTCAAAGTCTTCATAAAATTATCAAACAATTTCCTAACAAACAAATCCATTTAATTAATTTGATTACTCACAATAGAAAAACTAATAAAGAATTATTAAAAAACAAAAATGTTTTTTTCCATGAAGGCAAAGACAGAAAAAAGATTATTGAAAACATCTTAAAAAAGACTAAAAACAGAAAAAAATTGCTTTTTATCTTGCCAGCTCATGGGACTGATCCACAAGTCATCAAATTCATTAAAGAAAATAAATGTCAATATTATGATTTTACATGTGGTTACATAAAATTTATGATTAATAAAATTAAGAATGCCCTTGTTGAAAACTATGAAGTTTATTTTTATGGCAAAAATAATCATCCTGAAACTCAATGTATTAAAGACACCTTTGGTAAAAAGTTAAATGTTTTTTGACAAAAAAAAGATTTAAAGTCAAACAACCACAAAAAGTTTGTTGTTTGTCAAACAACTACTAATTACCAAGACTTTTTACAAATAAAGAAATGATTTGTAAATGCAGTGTTTGAAGACACAATCTGTGGTTTTTGCAAACAAAAACAAAAACAAGCATGCAATTTAAAAAACTCTAAAAATAGTATTATTGTTATTAGCGATGCTAAGTCAAACAATGGTATAGTTTTGTTCAAATTGCTAAAAACAAATAATAAATATGTTTACTTGTTGCCACCAAATTTAACTAAACCAATAAAAATTAAGAAAACCAATAAAATTTACGTTTTCACAAGTAGCTCTGTTAGCAAACAACAAGCTAATATTGTTTTGGAGAAACAATTCAAATCATTAGCTTAAAAAATATGTAACTTAGCAATAAATCAAGGATGAACAATCTGACCATCTTTAGTAATTAGCAAATTACTATTTTTAAAACTATCTTTTTGCAACATTTCTAAAAAAATATCAATTGAATAGTTGGAAATACTTTTACTTGCAGTAACAGGAAAGCAATTAGTAAGATCACACACTGCAGAGAATAAAATATTGCGATATCTTTTTAATTGGTAAGGTTTACTATAACGACGAATAAAAGTTGCACACAAACCATTTTCACTACTTAAATCAATTAACATTATTCGTTTATTGAAAATTTTAATTAATTCATTTGTAAATATTTTTCAAGTAATCCTTTCAGGATTTTGACACATATTAACAATGCAATCAACTGATTGCAAATCATCATAAAATGTTTCAGGTGTAATGTAATAAATTGATAATTGATTATTGTTTTGGCTAGGAGCAAATTGTTTCTTTAAATGTTCAAGTTCTAGACCACCATTAAGAACAAATAATTTAACATTGTAGTTTTGCTTCAATAATTTTTTTGTCAAGTCTTGGCAAGCAAACGTGTTATGGATTAAAGCGATATTTTTAATAGGTTTTTTACTTGATTTTATTAAATCAAAAACATAAGTGTTTTTAAGTTTTTCAAGATCATTAAACAATGCAAATTGTTTTTTATCGTTGGTTAGTAATCATTGAAGACTTAAAGTATTTTGACGTACAAAGCATTCAACCATTTTAAGATTGTTTAGCATATTATCTAGACTAATAACAATCTTATTTGCGAATGTTTTTGTACTTAAGCCTTGGATGTTACTAGTAAGTAAAATGATTTCACTGTGGTTAACAACTTCTTGCGCTGAAGCAACAATTATAGCTCCAGCTGCAATATATTCTTGATCTGTAATATTAATATGTTTACCATAAGTGACATGACAAAAAACTTGATAGCCTGCTGAAGTAAGTTTTTTTACTTCTTCTGGCAAAAAGAAAACTTTTTTGTCATTTTTGGAACGAATAAGACCAATTATTTTCCCCATAATTGAAAAATCTGTTTTTTTAATTATATATTTTGTATATAATAGACTAACAAATTAGTTTAACAGATTCAATGGTTAAGATTAGATTTACACGAATAGGGAGAAAGAATTATCCTTGTTATAGGATAGTTTTAGTTGATTCACGTAAAAAACATGATGGAGCAGCCTTAGAACAATTAGGTACATACAATCCTTTTTCAAAAAAGTTTACCTTAAACAAAGAAAAAACTTTAACCGCTTTAAAACAAGGTGCACAACCATCTGAAACTATTTTAAATTTCTTAAAAAAAGAAAAAATATGACAAGAATTTACTTCATCAAAACAAAATCAAAAAAAGAAAAAACACCGTCGTAGCAAAAAAACATTAGCAAAAAAGTTTGCTATGAAAAAAACAAAAAAAGAAAAAGCAACCTTAAATAAAACTAAACAAGTTACTATGTCTCAACCAGTAAAACCTGCATCCGAAACCGCTAACCCTGCTATTGCTAAAGAAACAAAAATTCAAGAGCCAACTAAACCAAGTGAAAACAAAGCTTAATTATTGTGGGATTTGATTATGAAGATTAAATGTTCAGAGATTATTAAGAAAATTCAAAAAGGGCAAATGCGTAACGACTTGTCTAAATTTAATGTTGGTGATACTATAGAAGTAAGTGAAAAGATTACCGAAGGCAAAAAGACAAGAATTCAAAAATATATTGGCGTTGTAATCAAAATTAAAGGATTGATGAATGCAACATCATTTATTGTCAGAAAAGAATCATATGGAACTTTTGTTGAAAAAACATTTAGACTTCATTCTCCACAAATTGTTAAAATTGATGTTATTAAAAAAGGTCGTGTTCGTCGTGCTTATTTAACTTACTTACGCAATCGTGTAGGTAAAGCAACTAAAATTGCTAAAGCTTAAATAATATTTTAAGTAAAATAATAATATGAAAAAAATAACAATTCTAACATTGTTTAAAGATGTTGTTGCTAATGCAACAAATTTTTCTATTTTAAAAAAAGCCAAAGCTAACAAAAAAGTCAAAATCAATGTAGTTGATTTTCGTTTATTTTCTAAAAATAAACATAAAAAAGTAGATGACACACCTTATGGTGGCGGTGCTGGAATGGTTTTAAGTTTACAACCTATTGTTGATGCTATTAAGGCTTATACTACAAAAAATAGCCATGTTGTTTTATTAAGTCCTCAAGGTAAGAAATTCAATCAGACAACAGCTAAACAATATGCTAAAAGCAAGAAAGATCTTGTTTTAATTTGTGGTCATTATGAAGGTTTTGACCAAAGAATTATCAACTATGTTGATGAAGTTATTTCTATCGGTGATTATGTCTTAACTGGTGGTGAACTACCTGCAGCAATCATTACTGATGCAGTAGTTAGACTACTAAATGGTGTAATTACTAAACAAAGTTTAAATGATGAAAGTTTTGAAAATAACTTACTAGATTATGACAACTACACCAAACCATTAAACTTCCAAAACTATTCTGTCCCTAAAATTCTTTTAAGTGGCAACCACAAGCTCATTAAAGAGTTTCGACAAAAAAATAAAATAACTAAAACTAAAAAACAACGTCCTGATTTATTTAGCAAATATGCCAAAACAAAAAAATAAATTTTTTTTAATTAACATTGGTTGCAAAGTTAATCTTTATGAATTGTCTTGTATTAGAAATGATCTTGTGACTCACAATTATGTAGCAGCGAGTAGTATTAATCAAGCAAACATCATTGTTATTAATACATGCTCAGTAACTGCTAACGCTGCTGCTAAGTCTAGAAATATCATTAGCCGATCTGTTAATAGCAAATTAAAACCGATTGTGATTGTTATGGGTTGCTATGCACAAGAAGTCAGAAAAATACCAAATAACCAAAATCTACCAATTGTTTTGGGGAACCAAAACAAATCCAAAATAATAACTCTGTTAAAAAAATATCTTGCTCATAAAAAAACTATTAATTTAGTTAAAGACATTGCACAATGTAAAAAGTATGAAAATATGTCTTTACCTAAATTTACTAAACACACAAGGGCTTTTTTAAAAATCCAAGACGGTTGTAATTTAATGTGTTCATATTGCTTAATCCCTTATATAAGAGGACCACAAAGAAGTAAAGACCATAAGTTAGTATTAGAAGAGCTAAAACAAATTGTAAGGGATAATTTCAAAGAGATCATTCTAACTGGCATAAATATAGGTAGTTATACTGATGGTTCTTACACATTTTATGAATTGCTAAAGGATATTAGCAAAATGCCAGGTGACTGAAGAGTAAGAATTTCCTCTATAGAACCACAATATCTTGATGAAAAAATTATTAAACTATTTTCTAAACATCCCCAACGTTTTTGTCATCATTTCCATTTGTCACTACAATCTGCTAACAATAAAGTCTTACATGATATGAGACGACGTTACACAATAGAACAAATCATAAAACTAGTAAAAATGATTAGGACATATCTTCCATTTGCTGCTATTACCACTGACTATATTGTGGGTTTTCCTACTGAAAACCAACAAACATTTAATAATTCATTAAAAAATCTAGAAAAGATTAAATTTTCTTGAATTCATATTTTTCCTTATTCACGTCGAAAAAGAACAATTGCTGATACTTTATATAAAAAGGATATCCAACCAAAGATAATAAAAGAATGAACTAATACTTTATCCAAGTTAAATTCAAAATGTCATGAAGAATTTAAACGGAGTTTAATAGGCCAACCAGTTAAAATAGTAGTTCAAAAAAGCAAAAATGGCTTTTGTTATGGTTATTCTGGTGAATATATCTATCTAAAAATTAGGCACAAAAAGGCTAAAAGAAATGACTTTATTAGCACCAAATATACACAAACTATTTTGAACAATGCTAAATAATTTGTTTATTATTGTCTCTAATCAATATATATAATTAAAGAAATCATGTTGAATAAAGTAATTATTGAAGGTGACCACGTAAGATCGATGTGAGGTTCTAAAAAAGAACTTGGTAGTTTTTTTGTCACTATTAAACAAGAAAAACGTTTTAATAAGTTTGTTAATTTAAATTATTTTTCACTATATTCAACTCCACCATTAGCAACTAAGTTGGCTGATATTTGTTCAAAACACCCTAACTGTCATCTTGTTGTTGAAGGCAAGTTAAAAACTTATAAATCAAAAAAAGACAATCTTTATCACACTACGATAATGATTGAAAAAATTTTAAATTGAACTGTAAACGCAACTACGACCATAACCACGAATAAAGGGCAAACACAAAACAATATCACAACAAATAACTAAAATAAAAGAAAAAAGGAAATAACAATGAACCAAAATTTACAAACAGCATATGCTCTAGCATATATTTTAGAAAAAAAATATAATGCCATGATTGCCAACATTAAACAAAGTAATGATAACTTTTATGTTGATTTTCAATGTAAAAGAAAATTTAATACTAATGATTTATTGTCATTGGAAAAAGAAATTAAACGTTTAAGCAAAAGTAATCCAAAAATTGTTTTTTGCTTAAAAGATAAAAAAGGATTAGCAAAAGTAAAAAACAAATATCTTAAATATTGAGCAAATAATACATCAAAAACAAAAATTAATTGTTTAAAGATTGATAATTCACTTTTTATTTTTGTTGGTAACAAGATTATTTCATTCAAACACATTAATTTTTTAACATTAACTAATGTATCAGGTGCTTATTGACTTGACAGTGCTAAAAATGAGCAACTGCAAAGAATTAGTGGTTATGCTTTCCAAAACAAGAATGAATTTAATGCACACCAAAAATTACTAAAAGAAATAGCTGAACGTGACCACAGAAAAATAGGCCAAGAATTAGAATTATTTACTTTTTCTAATTTAGCTGGTCAAGGTTTGCCTATGTGGCTTCCTAATGGTGTAACCATTAAAAATGAGGTTGAAAACTACATCCATGATGTTCTCATCCAACAAGATTACAACTTCACTCAAACTCCAGTATTAGGATCAGTTGATTTATATAAAACTTCCGGACATTGATTCCATTACAGAAAGAACATGTTCCCAAGTTTTAAAATCGAAAATGAAGAACTTGTTTTACGTCCTATGACTTGTCCTCACCATATGTTAATTTACAAATCTAAACCAAGAACTTACCATGATCTGCCATTTAGATTAGCAGAACATGCTATCTTACACCGTTATGAAGCTTCTGGAGCCTTACTTGGTCTAGAACGAGTTAGAGGTATGCAACTAGTTGACACTCACGTAATTATTACTAATGACCAAATCTTAAATGAAGTATTACACTGCTTCAACACTATTTCTATTTGTTTAAAAACTTTTGGAATTAAAATTCATAGTATTGATTTATCATTACATGATCCTAAAGACAAAGAAAAATTCTTTGACAATGAAAAATTGTGAAAAGCAGCCGAATCTGAACTTGAAAAATGCTGTAAGAAACTAAACTTCAAATATAGGAAGATGGTTGGTGAAGCAGCATTCTATGGACCAAAAATTGACTTCCAAATTAAAACTGCTTTAGGACACATTATTACCATTTCAACTATCCAACTAGACTTTTTGTTACCGGCAAGATTTGAATTGGTTTATCGCGATGCTAATAATAAAGTTAAAACTCCAATCTTAATTCATGGTGGTATTATTGGCACTTTTGAGCGTTTCATGTCAATTCTTCTTGAACAAACTAAAGGTGTCTTACCTTTGTGATTAGCACCAATCCAAGTTATTTTAATCCCCGTAGATGAAAAGAAACACTTAAAACACTGTAAGAAAATTGCTAATGATCTTAAGAAACAATGAATTAGAGTTAAAATAGATGACTCTGATGAGCGTCTTGGTAAAAAAATCAGAAATGCTCAAATTAAAAAAATCCCATACCAAATTGTGGTTGGTGATGCTGAAATTAAATCTAACTCTATTTCTTACCGTGAATATGGTAAACAAGTTGTTAATAAATTAGCTTTTAAAGCATTTATTAACAAACTTGTAAAGCAAATAGATGAAAAAAAGTAGTAGGAAAAGTTTTGCCAAAACTAAATTAGTCATCTTTGATATTAATTTTGATGATCAAATGTTTTCTACTGCTGCTAAAGAAAATGATCATTTTAAAAAAACTATCCAAGTGATAATTAATGCAAGTCTTTACCAAAATCTTGTAATCTTAACAGATAACTTCTTACATGATGTAATCAAATTCTGCAATCGCATTAAAATAAAACAAGGTTGAATTATTGCTTGTAATAAAACTGTCATTTATGACTTAAGAACTAAAACTTATCTTGCTGTTTCTTATCTTAATGATAGTACTATAAATTTAGTTATTCACTTAGCATCTTTGTATACTACTAACTTGTTTTTTTATACCAACAAACAAAAAATATTTTATCTAAACAACTTAGTTATTAATGAAGAAAAAATAAACAAGTGCAGCAAAACATCTATTGTCAAAAGTATTACAGCTTTAGAAAAAAAAATTAAAAATAAAAAAGTTTTTAATGCTTTCTTGACTTTTGCTGATGGCTTTAAAATTTCTGAGTTTTTTTTAAAAATTAAAGGTTACTTTAATGAATGTAATCAAGATTATTCACATATAGTTAATAAAAAATCTTCGGTTGAAATTGTTGATAAAAAAACAATTGTTTTTAGAAACCAAATTACTGCTGATGATGCAATATGGATAGTTGCTAATAGGACTAATGTTTTTGCTAAAAGTAATATTCTTTACTACCCAATCAACCATTTTAATATGTCAATGTATTTACAATGTCGTCATCATGTACTAGACAAAAGTTTATGAATCTCACCATCATCAGAAAAGAAACATATTTTTTGTATTGACAAACCTAATACCAGTCTAACTGATGATTTTGGTATGACTACAAATAGTTTTTGAAAGAATGAAAAATAGTATAATACTTCACATATGAAAAAAGATATTCATCCTAAATCTAAACTAACCACTTTTAAATGTGCAACATGTGGAGCATCATACCAAATTATGTCAACCTGCAAAAGTGATGTTATCTCTATCGATGTTTGCTCAAATTGCCATCCAATTTTTGTTGGTAAAGTAACTGATAACACTGTTAAAGGCCGTGCCGAAAAACTTGCTAAAAAGTTTGCTGTTCAAGCTAAACCAACAACAGTTAAATCAACTAAAAAACGTCAAAAAAGTAACAAATCTAAAACTATTTCTTTAGATAAGTTGTCTGCTTAGCCTTAAAGGCTACAGTTTTTAGTTGTGCTTTATGGAATATAACAAACAACTTTACAATTCTATTAATAAAATTGCGTCTAAATATGAAGAATTAAACGCAAAATTACAAAGTGCTAACATTAGCTTTAGTGAAGAAAAAGAAATTAAAATTCAACTTAAAGGTTATCACCAAGTTGTTAGTGAATTTGAAAAATTTAAACATTTAATTAATGAAGGTTTAGAAACTGAAAAGATGCTAAGCAACCAAAATGCATCTCTAGATATAGAATTTGTTGAATTAGCTAAAAAAGAATTAGACGAAATTAAAAGTAAGATTCCTTCAATGGAAATTGAACTTAAAAAAATGTTACTACCTGCTGACCCTAATAAAGATAAGGATGTTATCATTGAAATGCGACCTGCAGCTGGTGGTGATGAATCAGCTATTTTTGTTACTAACCTTTTTGACACATACAAACGCTATTGTGACTCACAAAAATGAACAATCAGTGTTACTGAACTTGTAGCAAATAATTTTGGTTATAACTACATCTCCTTTATTGTCAAAGGTAAAAATGTTTATAGCAAAATGAAATTTGAATCAGGTGTACATAGAGTACAAAGAGTCCCTTTTACTGAATCAAAAGGTCGTGTACATACTTCAACTATTACTGTTAGCGTTTTACCTAAATTAGATGAAATTGATTACAAAATTAACCCAAACGATCTAAGAATTGATGTTTATCGTGCTTCTGGCGCTGGCGGACAACATGTTAATCGAACAGAATCTGCAGTAAGAATAACACACTTGCCTACAGGAATCGTTGCTAGTTGTCAAGAAGGAAAAAGTCAAATCCAAAATCGTGAAACAGCTATGGCAATGCTAAAATCAAAGATTTGATTCCATTTATCACAGCAACAAAAACAAGATCAAGACAAAATGAGAAAAAGTCAAGTTGGAACTGGTGAAAGATCTGAAAAAATCAGAACCTACAACTATCCACAAAACAGAATCACAGATCATCGAATTAATCTAACTTTAAATAAATTAGATATGATTATGCAATCTGGTGATTTAAGTGAAATTCACAGCCAACTTCTTGCTAATGAACAAACTGAACAAATAAAAAAATTAAATTTTTAAATGACTTTTTTAAACCTATTGCTTTGATTCCAAAATAAATATGGTACTAAACATCAAAATGTCTTTTTTGAGCTTGTTTTCTTCTTATCCAAAAAAGCAAAAACAAAACTGTTTTTTATTGAAAATAAAAACAACAAAATTGACTTTAGTAAACAAAAATTTGATTCATTGTGTGATAAATATTTCAATAAAAAAATTTCTCTTGCTCATTTAACTAAGCAAACATTATTTTGTAACCTAACATTTTGTATTGACAAAAAAGTTTTAGCTCCAAGAGAAATTACTGAACAAATGACTAATGATTTCATCAGATATATTAAGAAAAAAAGCAAAATTAAAGTTTATGACTTATGTGCTGGTAGTGGGAATATCGGCATTAGCATCAAAAAGCATTGTCCAAAACATAAAATAGTTTGTCTTGACAAATACCAATATTGCATTAGCAATATTAAAAGAAATTGTCAACTGCATAAAGTTAAGATTAAAATCATCAAAGGAGATGTATTAAAATTTCTAAACAAAAATAAGCAATTAGACTATATTATCTCCAACCCACCATATGTTGATCAAAAAAATGATAAGTATATTGTTAATACCGCTTGGGAAAGCAAAAATGCTTTATTTGCAAAAGAAAATGGACTATATTATTTCAGAAAATATTTTACATGATTAAGCAAAAACAAATGCAAAGAATGCTGATTAGAATATGGTTTGCTTCAAAAACATAGATTAATCCATTTATTAAAAAAATACCCAAAATTAAAATATAGATTGGTGAAAAATTATTTAATTATTCGTAAAAAAATATAATATTTGCATGGCACACACACTTATAGTTCTAAATGGCATCTTATTTTTGTTATGCATTGTTTATGCTGGTTTTTTTGTTGCCAACAAAATAATTTTTAACAAATATATCCAATGTTTACAAAAGTATGATACCATTCTTGGTCAAGTAATGAATATAGCTTTTACAAAGGTAAATGCTTTAGCTGAAAAAAACCAGCCGTTAAAAGAAAAAATTGGCATATTAAATATAGCTAGATCACAAATTGTTGACAACTTAAATTGTTGCAAACAAGACTTTTTTATTTTCGACAACCAATTAAAGAACTTTCATCTTATATATTGCTATAAGTTAATAAAAGAATGCACAAAAAAACTACAAATTTGTTTTGATGACTTTTCTAAATTCAAAAAAGAATTTGACAATATCTCACAATATAGTCAAATTATTGAAGACACAGGTTACTTTTATTCAGATTTTATTTGTAGGCTGAAAAATGACTACTATTCAAAAGATATGTGTAATGATAATTTACCAAAAATAAATGATCTTATTGTTAGTGCAAGTAAATCAGCATCAAAGTTAAATGATTATGCTAAAGAAGACAACATTGTTACTGTTATTAATGCAATCAAAACAGTTCAAAATGAAACTAATGCTCTATTTGAAACATTTAATAATTACCAACAACTACTATTAGCAAAAAAACATATGGTAAGCACATATAATGTTGTTTTAAAATTAATGGCTGACCACAATTTTGAAACAATTGTTAATAGAAAAAACAAAAAAACTATTGAAATTAATCAAAAAATTTATGAAGAAAACATAAGTGCTTTCAACACTAAAATTGCTGAATTAGATTTCCAAAATGCTTTTATCCATTTACACAACGCTTTTAATGCTTACAACAATATTAATATTTTTGCAAGAACACAATTAAAAGCACCAAGGTTAGTTAACAAAGCTATTGCTGTTTTAAATCAAGAAATATCTTGATTGCTAAATAATAGAGAAGAAGTAAAAGCAAATCTATTAAAAATTAAAAGATACTTCACATGTCAAAAGGTTATCACACTAGTTGACGAAATTATTCCAAATATCAATCAAATCAGTTTAATATCATCACAAATTAAAAATATTACTCCTTATGACCAAAATAATACTAAACAAATCATTGATGAACTCCTTTCATTATGAAAAATAGTTCTAGACACAAAAAATCGAATAGCAATTAAATTAAAAGATTTAACTGATTTCATAAATAAGAATATTGATTTCATTTCAAGATTAAACAATTTGTATATTTTGCAATACCAATTGTTGGTCTATACAAATGAATTATTTACAAATCAAAACAAATTAGAATGTGAAAAAATTGTTAATGACAACTTATCAAAAATAAATTGAAATTTACAACTTTTACTTGAAAACAATGAAAAATTTAACTTTATTAATTTCAGTGATGATCTAATTACAATGGAAAAAACTACAGAAAACATCATTAGAAAAATGCATTTACAAAAAACGTTTAAAGAATTAGCAACTGAAATGTTTGTCTTCACTAATAGATACCAACATAAATATGGCCAAAAATTAAATAATGCCGAAAAAATGTACCATCAAAATGACTTCCAAGGCTGTCTAAATGCTTTAATTGAAGTTTGTAAAATTGCTTCATGTTAAATTTTTATTTTTTAAACTTGAAAGTTAAAAAATGCAAATAGTTTTTTCAACTATATCTTAACCAGTAATTTATCAATAGATTTTCTTTGTGAATGCATTTCGCTAGGTTTTGCATCGTCTGCTGGATAACCGATAGGAAAAATCCCTACAAGGTCATAATCATTTAACTCTGGGAAAGCGTTTTTTACTAATTTATCATCAAAATGACCAAGTCAAGTTGTACCAAGACCTAAAGCAGCAATTTCAAGAATCATATGAGTTGCTGCAATCGACGCATCAACTTGGTTATATGATTTATTGTCAAATTTTCTTAAATAACCAGTTGTTTTGCAAGCTCCAATAGCAATAGCAAGCGGTGCTTCTTTCATAAAAGGAAAAATAATTAAGTCATCAAGCTTTTGCTTTGCTTGTTTTGAGCTAAACAAAAAGACTTTAAAAGCTTGAGAGTTTTTAGCAGTCGGAGCTAATTGTATTGCTTTTAAAATTTTGTCGATCTTTTCTTGTTCAACTTGTTGACTTTTAAATTTTCTTACTGAATAACGTTCTCTAGCTAATTTTAGAAAATCCATATTAAAACCTCATTTTTTATAACTAATTATAAAAAATAATAATTTCAACTATTTCAACTATATTTAATTTTTAACTGTATAGTCTTCACTAATAGCAACATCAAGAAAAGTCAAAGATTTTTTGATATCTTTTGTTCTTAAAATGTCCATTGGACTAGTTCTTTGTCCAATATTTAAATTTGCTAGACAAATTTGCTGAGATAATTTCATTTTTTCTTGACCAATAATGTGAATAACTTTTGCTGGTAAGTTATTAATCATATTACAAAATCTATCAAAAATATTTTGATGTTTACAATAAATAGAAATTTTGTTTTGACTGCTACTTAAAGAAATATTTTCACGGTCAAGAAGCATCAAAAAGGTTTTTTCCACTTGGTTCAAAAATGAAGATAGTTTAATTTTTTTAATATTAAAAAAACCTCTTCCCATTTGAACAGAAAGATCAATATCCTTGTTAACAATTGATGAATTTTTTACTAACAAATTTGCCATGTCAAGCATTTTTTTGGCTTCATTGTCAGAAACGTCTAAATTTTCAGCAAGTGCAACAATAAAATCATAGTAATTTTGTTTAGTGCTATTAATTTTATTGATTTTTCCATACTTATATTGAATAACTTGTAAATTGTCATCATCGTCAAAATGAATAATAGTTTCACTATTAACATTCTTACAAGCAAAAGTATTTAAAATGTTTTTAGTTGAAGTAATTTTAATACCTAATTGTGTACAAGCATGATAAACTTGTTTAATAACCTTGGCTTCTAAAATATAAGCATCAAATGTTGCTGTTATTTGTTTAGTTTCATCATCAATAACCATATCTTTTATAACAACATCATTAGTGAAACAGTTGTTTTCACTATCTAGACGTTTAATGATTTGTGTTAGTAAATCGTTCTGGTCATTACAATTGTCAAAAATTTCATTGCAAGTGATACGAGAAATGTTTCTACTATCAATGATAAGTTCTACTTCATTGATTGTTTTATAAAGATAAGCTTCAGTGCTATCTTTAAGAATAAGAATTTGGGTTTTAATATCATCGGTTTTGTTAAGTTTAATTTCTTTGTAGCAGCAAAGGTGTTTATTTTGACCAGTAAAACTAATTACCGCTAATGAGATATAGTTGTTATTAAAGAATAAAAGTTGTTTGTGTTTGATTGACATTTTTTTATCCTATCCTTTGGATAATCCGCAATTTCGCACTTTGGCTTCTTTTATTACGATTTATTTCTGCTAGTGATGGTCGAAGTGGCTTTTTATTAATAAGCTGATAACATGCCTTCTTTTGCGCATATAAAGGAACATTAGAATCATAAATATCATGTGATTTACTAGCATTATTAAAGATTTGCTTAACAATACGATCTTCTAATGAATGGAAACTAATAACAGCCAAAATACCATTGATTTTTAATAGTTTTAAACTAGTAGTAAGAGCTTGTTTCAAAACGTTTAATTCATCATTAACAACGATTCGCAGAGCTTGGAAATATTGTTTTGCTGGATGTTTTCTAATGAACGATCCAGGAGTGTTAGAACAAATAATTTCACTTAATTGTTTTGTGGTAGTAATAGCATTTTTAGCACGTCTATTTAAGATGGTATCAACAATTCTATATGGCTTTTTAACTTCCCCATATTGTTGAAAAATATTATTAAGTTCTTGTTTCGAATAATGATTAATGATATATTGGGCAGTTAATGATGTTTGTTTTGACATTCGCATGTCAAGTGGGCCATTTAAGTTATAGCTAAACCCTCTTGTTGAATCATCAAACATTAAACTATTAACACCTAAGTCAAAAATAATACCATCAAAAGTTTTTTCTGGAAATTGTTTAATTCCAGTAAAGTTTTGATTAAAAAATTTAACATTTTTTGCATTAGCAAAGTGTCTCTTTAAATATTTAATTGCAATTTCATCTTGATCAAAACAATATAGCTTACCAGTTGTTAAGTTTTCTAAAATCTTAGAAGAATGACCACCAAAACCAGATGTGCAATCTAAATAAGTACCATTTGATTTGATGTTAAGGCAATCTATTGTTTCTTTTAATAAAACTGGAATATGGATTAATGATGTGTGTTTATTTTGCATTGTTATTTTCATCATCAATTCTTTCTGCTACTTGTTCAAACAAACTATTAGTGTCATTGACAAATTTTTTGTAAGTGTTTGCATTTCAAATTTCAATCTTATTTCCCAGCCCAATGAAAACAATTTCTTTGTCAAGTTTAGCTAAAGTTTTTAAATTATTGGGAATAAGAATACGATTGGCTTTATCAAGTTCAATTTCATGAGTGTTAGCTAGAATTTGTCTTGTTAAAATCCTGGTGTCTTTTTTATTTTGACTATATTCTTTAATTTTGTTTCAATAATTAGTAAAACCAGCAGTAGTATGTATTTCTAAACAGCCATCAAAACCTTTAGAAATAATTACTTTTTTAGTAGGAAAATTTTTTGCAAACTTTATTGGCATTGCAACTCTATTTTTCTCATCTACATTGTGCGTATATGTACCTAAAAATAACATACCACTTTTTACCACTTTTTACCACTATTATACAAAAATAATATATTTTTCACTAAAAAATTTTAAAAAATAAACAAGCACCATGGATTGCATGATGCTTGTTATATTTTGAAAAACTATCTAATTATTTAAGAAACAAATAATGCAAATCAAACTAACTATTGAGCAACCTAGAATTAATAATCCAATGATCATCAATCACTTATTTTTTCTTTTTATCTTTGCTAATGCTTGAAGAGTTAATTTTTTATTTGGATTAGTTTTAGACATAATATGTTATTCTCTATTAAAAATGTTTAATACAAAATTATAAAAAATTAAAACAAAAGGATTAATAGATTTCCCACAATATTCATTGGTTCCTGCATTATCAAGATGAATAAAATTATCATTCTTGCTGTTAAATTTACTTAAGAAAGCTGCAGCAGTAGCATTACCAGCTGTTTTACCAAAATTTAAATTACCATAATCAGCGACTGTACTCGATTTTTCTACACATTCTAGATATTCTGGTAAAAGGGGAAGTTCAAGAGCATATTCACCAGCCAAAGAACAAGCATTGTAAAATTGCTTTGCAATTTTGGGATTAGTTGATCAAAATGGATTTAAGATTTCGCCAAAACATAATGCACTTAAACCAGTTAAAGTCGCACAACTTAATAAAACAGTAGGTGCAATTTTTTTATCAGTGTAACTAATAGCATCAGCAAGAATAAGTCTACCTTCAGCATCAGTATCATTAACTTCCACAGTTTTACCATTATAAGCAGTGTAAATATCACCAACTTTATAAGCTTTGTCATTAATGAAGTTCTTAGCTAATGGAATAACTCCAACAGCATTAACTTTGGTCTTGTTTTTAGCTAAAGCTAAAATGGTTCCAAAGACTGCTGCAGCATTAGTCATATCCTCATTCATTTTTTTCATAGCATGGCTCGGTTTTAAACTATAACCGCCAGTGTCCATCATAATTCCCTTACCAACTAAAGCTACTTTCTTTTTAGCAGCATTATTGTAATATTCAAGAATTAGTACTTGTGCCGTTTCATCACTACCTTTGTTTACGGCTTGTAAAAGTTGCATTTTATTTAATTCAGATTGAGCAAGTAGAGATACTTTAACTTTTTTAACACCAGCCAGTTTTTGTTTAACAAAGTCAATAAACTTTTTGATTCCCATATGGTTACATGGCGCTACTTGAGCATATTGTGCGTAATTAGTTGCTAAACCCACTTCATTAGCAAGTTTATAAACTTGTTCATATTTCTTAGAAACAATAATATTAAATTGGGTCTTTTTTTCTTTGTTTGTCTTCAAACAAAAATCAGTCAAATTTAAACTATTTAACTTACAAACAATAGCAAAACACATATTAGTTATTTGTTTCTTAGGAATCAAATCTAGGAAAGAATCAAGATTAAAATAAAAGTTTTTGTTTTTTAATTTGAAGAGAGATGCAGATAGTTTTCTTATGAACAAACGGCCATCAAAAGTTTTTGATGGATCAATAGCAAAATTGATTTTAACATCAACTATTCATGTTTCAAAATGTTTATGATCTTTGGTTGCTTTAACTGCATTAAATGTAAAAACATCTTTGTTAGATCTATTTAATTTTATTTCCATATTTGCTCCTTTGAATTAAGATATTTTTGTACTTATTATCAAGATATTTACGTTTTGCTTTTTGTTTAAGTTTAAAAATTTGTTGTTTTAACTTTTTCTTATATCCCGGTTTTACTCTTTTTGCTTTATTATTATAAAGTCTATTTATTTGCATTTTCCAGATTGGATCATTATTTAATCAATTTTTCTTAAAGCGTGTGTTTTTATCTTTATTAATTAATTGGTTATTAATAAGTAAATAATATCTCCAACTAATTGACTTAGAAGATAAACGGGCAATTTGTTTATCAATAGTTTTGTTATAGATAACATAGCTATTACCATGATAGTTTTTACGACCAGTTCTACCTGAACGATGTAGATATCATAAATCATCTTTAGGCAAATTGTAAGAAATAATGTCACTAACCCCTTCAAGATCAATGCCTCTTGAAGCTAAATCAGTTGCAACTAAATATTTGTAGTGGTTATTTTTAAGTTGTTTAAAAATATTTTTTCTTGTTCGGTCATCTAAATCATTGTGTAAAATTGCTACAAATTTCTTAACACTTCTAAGTCATAAATAGATCTTTTTAACTTCTTGCTTAGTGTTAGCAAAAATAATGCACATGTAAGGATTAATCACATTGATTAATTGTTGCAAAACCGAAAATGGTTCAAGATTATTTTTAGTGTAAACCACAATATGATTAATTTGTTGATGACGATAAAACTTGTCGTTGTCTAAAATTACTTTAAGATCATGTGCAACTTTTTTATAAATTGCTGTTTGACTTTGATTGATTGAAGCAGAAAGAAAGATTTTTTGTACATTGGTGCGATGAAGTTGCATTTTTTCAAAAATATATTTTATATCACCAATAAAACTATGATCAAATAGCATATCAGCTTCATCAAAAACAATAGTTTTTAAAAATTTAGAGTTCAATTTTCCTTTAACAATACTAGATTTTAATTTTGGTAAATTAGTAATCAAAATGTCACAAGATTCATCAAAATTATCATTTTTGTAAATACCAACTTTAATTTCTATATTTGGTTTAGCTAATTTAACGAAATTATCATAAATTTGCCATGATAACTCCTTAGTTGGAACCACAACAATAGCTTGAATTCTTTTAGGAGTTAAAGGAACTATTTTATTTAAAATAGGAAGCAGATAACACAAAGTTTTACCTGAACCAGTCTGAGCTAATAATAAACTATTATGATGGTTGCTTACAATAGTTAAACTTTTTTGTTGAATAGGTGTTAAATTGATAAATCCATTAGCTTTCAATGAAGTTTGCAATCAAGGTTTCAAAGATAAATCAACAAACTTCATAATGAACTAAATAATAAAATTAAGAATTTTATTTTTTACATAAATTGTTTTTTTGATTGTATTATTTTTTAGAAATTTAATGATTTTAGAATCTTTTTTAGCTAAAGTGACAATTTTGTTTTGAGATAAGTTGGTTTTTATAACAATAACACTTCTTACTTTACCATTGATTTGAATTGGTAAGGAAATAGTTTCAGATTTAATAGAAGTTTTATCAATACTTGGTCAGTTTTCTTTAGTAACTGAAGTAGATTTTTTAGTAATAAATTGATATAGATATTCAGCTAAAAAAGGAGCAAAACAACTTAAAACTACTAAGAAGTTTTTAGCATGTGGCAAATAAAGTTGTTTGTCTTTATAACAAGCATTAATATAAACCATCATGTTGCTTATAGCGACATTAAACTTATAATCTTCAAGGTTTTTAGTTACATCATTAACAAAAACATTATAAGCTTTGTTAAGCATGTCACTTACTTGATTAGATTTATAAGAAGGTTGATTAACAAAAAGATTATAAACACGATCTAATCATTTTCTACAACCTGATAAACTTTTTTCTGACCATGGCAAAGTAGCAGTAATTGGTCCCATAAACATTTCATATAGTCTTAATGTATCAGCGCCATATTTCTTGACAATGTCATTAGGGTTAATAACATTACCACGCGATTTAGACATCTTTTCACCATTAGGACCAAGAATCATTCCTTGGTTAATAAGTTTGTAGAATGGTTCTTTACATGAAACTACTTTGATGTCATATAAGAATTTATGTCAAAATCTTGCATATAGTAAGTGCAAAACCGCATGTTCTTGACCACCAACATATAAATCTACTGGTAATCATTTCTTAAAAATTTCTTTAGCTTTAAGAGAGTTTAATGGCAGATATGAACCATCATCTTGTTTTAATAAATAAGCAAGATAATATCAACAACTTCCTGCTCATTGAGGCATAGTATTAGTTTCACGACGATATTTTTTATTACCTTTTTCAATATTTACTCAATCTTTTAAGTTAGCTAATGGGCTTTGTCCATCATTAGTTGGAGTAATATTTTCACAGAAAGGAATAGTTAATGGTAAATCTTCCACTAAGATTGCTTTATTATTTTCATCAAAAATGATTGGAAATGGTTCACCTCAATATCTTTGCCTTGAAAAAATTCAATCTTTTAGTTTAAAATTGCTTGTAATGCTACCAGCATTAATTTTTGCTAAATATCTATTGATAATTTTTGCTGCTTCTTTATTATTTAAACCATTAGCAAAATCAGAATTAATATGTTTTCCATCACCTTCACAACATTCTTCTTTTGTATCAATGATTTTGATTATTTCAAGTTTATTTTGCTTTGCAAAATCAAAATCTCGTTTATCACAACTAGCTACACCCATAACCATACCAGTTGCATAGTCATTTAAAACATAATCAGCAACATAAATAGGAATCTTTTTACCATTTACTGGATTAATTGCATAACATCCTGTAAAAACCCCAGTTTTAATTTTAGTTTCTTGTCTTTGTAATAATGATTTTCTTTTAGTTGATTCTATATACTGATTAACACTTGCTTTATATTTAGAAGCAATAATTTTAGATAAAATTGTATTTTCTGGTGCAATTGCAATAAATGTCACACCAAAAATAGTATCAACTCTTGTTGTAAACACTGTTAAATCAACCTTAGCAGTAGTCTTAAAAATGACATTGGTGCCATAGCTCTTGCCAATTCAATTGGTTTGAATTGATTTCAAACTATCTGGTCAATTAGTTAATTTTAAATCTTCAATTAAACGATCAGCATATTTAGTAATTTTCAAAACCCATTGTTTCATTTTCTTCTTAACAATTGGATAACTACCACGTTCTGAGACCATCACTCCATTTTCAATTAAAATTTCTTCATTAGCTAAGGCGGTATGTAGTTTTTCACACCAATTTACTTCAACATCTCTAAGTTCCGCTAATCCATGTTTGAATAATTGACAAAAAATCCATTGAGTTCATTTATAGTACTTGGGATCAGTAGTATCAACTTCCTTTTTATAGTCAAAACTTAAACCTAAGGATTGAAGTTGTTTCCTAAAAGTAGCAATATTTTTTTGGGTAAAAGTTGCTGGATGGTTGCCTGTAGAAATAGCATATTGTTCTGCAGGCAAGCCAAAAGCATCCCATCCTATGGGATGAAGAACATTAAAACCTTGAAAACGTTTAAATCTTGAATAGATATCTGTTGCTGTGTAACCTTTAGGATGACCAACATGTAATCCAGAACCAGAAGGATAAGGAAACATGTCAAGAACATAAAGTTTTTTCTTAAAACTATTAACATCAAAATAATATGTATCATCTTTTCTTCAAAAGCTTTGGATTTCTTTCTCAATTTTTACATGATCATACATAAAATACCATTAATTGCTTTTACAAAGCACTACATGAGTGAATTATATAATATACCAATTAACAATATCTAATGAAAAAAACAAACTCACAAAAAAAGATTATTGACAAAATTTGCAAATACTTAAAAGAAATTAAGTTTTTTATCAACCATGATGGTGGTGATGTTAATTTTGTTAGCTTTGAAAAAGGGATTTTAACCCTAGAAATTACAGGAGCTTGTATTGGTTGTGTTCATTTTACTAATACTTATGACTATGGGATTAAAATTGCTTTAATGAGCAAAATAAAAGAAATTAAAGATGTAGTCTTTACTATTCCTAAAAAAACTAAATGACATATTTTTTAACTTCACTATAAATTTTAGTGATTCTAATGTTGTGAAACCTTTGTTTTAAGTATTGATCAATTGTATCAACAAAAATGTTCTCTACTTCATGACCAACATCAAGAAAATATAAACTAAATTGGTTAATTGTTAATCAATTATGATATTTAAGATCGCCTGTAATAAATAAAGTAGCAGATGAATCTAGATTGCCATCAAAAGTTTTAGATAAAACATCATAGCCAGAACCAGCACAAATAGCTAGATGTCTAAATAATCTAGAATCATCATTTATATTAGTAATAAACATTTGACAATGTTTAACTTTGGTTTTAAATACATCAGCAATTTGTTTAACCGACATACCACAAGGTAAATCAATCATAATAAATTCATTGTTAATATCATTTTTAAATCAACGAAAATTTTTAAAACCCAGAATTTGAGCTAGAACAACATTCATACCTTTTTTGTTGTTGTCATAACAAGTATGTAAACACAAACAAGAAATTTGATTGTCTTGTAGTCTTTTAATAATTGTTTGTTCCTTTTTATTAATTGGATGATCGGGATTTTTTTGAAAAATAGGGTGATGACTAATAATAATTTGTGCATTTTGTCTTAAAGCTTGATCAACCACATTTTCCGTGATGTCCAAACAAATAACACATGATGTAATGTCTTGACCTTGATCAAAAAAAGATAATAAACCAGATTCATCTCATTTTTCTTGGCAATCCAATGGATATCTCTTCAAAATATGATTAACAAAAGCCTTAATTTTCATTTTTATTCTTTTTAGATAATTGCATGTTAATAATTAATAACATCTTTTTATATTTTGAATTATAAACATGCAAATTATTTCTAATAATTTTATTCTTGTAAAAATGCAACATTTTTTCCCAACTATCTAAACAAATCTGTTTATTATATTGCCCAAAAAAATAGTAATAAGAATTTGCTTTAGTTTTAGATTTAGATTCTGAAAATGAAGCAAGAATAACTTGATAAAATTTCATGTTATCAACAAAAGTTAACTCTTTTTTTATAACAAAACCATGAAAATCTAGTCATTTTCTTAGAACATCCACATCTTTGTGGGTTAAAAGAATAAATTTACTAGACAAAAGATTTTTGTCACATGTTTTTAAAATACTAATAATAGTTTTTGTCCCTAAACCACTGCAAACAATATAAGATGGTTTTAAAGTAGTCTTTTTAGTAATTTGTTTAAGCCCATTATTTAAAATATTTGTTGTCTTTGACAACAAATGATATTTCTTAAGATTCTTAATACCAATTTGTAGTGGTTGTCTTTTATTGTCAATATTAATAACATGTTGACATTTTCTTTTACTCAATAAACTAATTGACAATAGAGCATGATCACTACCAACATCAAAAACACATTGACAACGATCAATAAGTTTAACTAATGCATCAATCCTATTCATTAAGAACAAAACTACGAAGCTTTTCTGATTTAGATGGGTGTTTTAGTTTTCTAATAGCTTTAGCTTCAATTTGTCTCACATTTTCATGAGGAATTCTTAATTCTTTAGCAACTTCATCAAGAGTATGAGCATAAGTATATGGCTCTAAACCATAACGCATTTTCATCACTTTTTGTTCTTCATTAGTTAAAGTTGTTTTTAACATTTGAGCAATTTGTTCTCTTAATAAGTTATCTGCAGTAAATTCATTAGGAGTAGCGACATCATCTTGTTTAACAAAATCAGCAATTTGACTATCTTCATCATTAACAATAGATTTATCAAGTGAAATTGGATCAATATTAATTTTTTTGATTCCTACTACTTTTCTAGTGGTAAAGCCTTTTGATGAACCACCTAATTCATCAGTAATTTCTTCAATAGTTGGTTGTCTACCTAATCTTTGAATTAATTCATGTTCAGCTTTAGCCACTTTATTGATAGTTTCAACCATATGAACAGGAATTCTAATGGTTTTTGATTGGTCAGCAATAGCTCTAGTAATAGCCTGTCTGATTCACCATGTTGCATAAGTCGAAAACTTATTGCCTAACCATCAATTATATTTTTCAATAGCCTTCATTAAGCCGGTTTGCCCTTCTTGAACAAGATCTTCAAGATCTAAACCACGGTTTAAAAACTTCTTAGCAATTGATGTTACCAAACGTAAATTTGAAGTAACAAGTTGATCAATCGCAAGTTGTTTAAGTCTTGGATTAGAACTTTCTTTGAGCATTAAAGCTAAAAAGATTTCTTGAGCAAAAGAAAGCATTTTGCTTGCACTTAATGATGAAAGTTGTGATTTAGCAGGATCATTTAATTTATCACGAACACAGATGGCTGAAGTTTGTGCTTTATTGCGTAAATGATCATTTTTGTTATTCTTATTAAGAATAAATTGTACATCATCAACAGTAAATTTTTTGAATTTCAAATAATCTTTAATTTTAATGTTTGATTCTAAAAGATCATTTAAAACTTTGCAGAATTGTTTTGGTTCAAGTGTATAAGGGCGGAATTCTTGAATAATTTTTGTTGTTGTAACCATCCCACGGTCACGACGCTTTGTTTCCACCTTCATAATAATTTTTGAAGTTCTTTCAGAAAGCTCAATTTTGGTAATTTGTCTACGTTTAGATTGAGCTGAAATAATGAATGTTAAAAAAGCTTTTTCTAAAATTGCTAATACTTGTCTATTTCTAGAAATGTTAGCAAGATTTTTTAATAAAATTTTTTTAATATTAGGAAATTCTTCTGGTGAATAAACATTAACTAACATTTTTAGCAGTGCTTCTTTAACTTTAGGAGAAACATTATATTTTCTAGGTATAGATTTTACACCACGTTTTTTTGGTTTCTTTACAACAACAACTTTAGCTTTTTTCTTAGCTTTTTTTTCTCTATATTTTGCCTTTTTAGCTTTCTTTTTGGCTTTTTTTGGTCTTACTTTTAGTTTTTTTTTGTTTTTTTTAACAACTTTTTTAGTTTTTTTAGAACTTGATTTTTTCTTATTAGTTTTTTTAGTTTTTTTTACTTTTTTTGTCATGATTTTTTCTTGCTGAATGATTGAAATATTATAACACAAAAATCATCATGATTTTTGTGTGATAACAATGTCATTTCTAAAATTATTAACAAAAAAGTATGGTAAAACAAATACTAAAAATTAGAGATAAATAGAAACTGCACTTCTACTTGGCATTGGTGAAAGGCGCATATATGCTTTTGATCTTTTAGTAGCGTATCCGCTTTTTTGATAACCATTTCCATTTGTCATTCTAGACATTTCCATAATTGTCCCAGCTACTGAAGTAATTGTTGACAATAAAGTACCTATCCCAAGAGCAATGGTATAAAATGAACCACCTTTAAGATTTTGCTTAGCATGTTTTGATAAAACTTTCATATTCCTCCATAAATTCAGGAGTTTTACTCCCTTATTTATTAAATGGTGATACGAAAAAGTTTTGTTACAAGAATTAACCAATTATTTGCTTAGTATCAGAAGCTATTAATAATTCTTCATTAGTATGAATTTTATAAACTTTGATTTTACTAAAAAGTTTTGAAACCTTAATAAAATCATCATATTTAGCACAAGTTTTATTTGAATCAATTTTAAGTTTAACAATTTTAATTTGATCAGCTACTTCAATTGGTAAATCGCCATCATTTTCACCACAACCAGCAGTAAAAACAATTGCATCAACTTTGTTATCTAACTCATTAATGTATTGAACAATGTAGTTAGCAATTCTTTGCACTTGAATTTGTCTTGCTAAAATAGCAGCTTGATTCTTTTCACTTGCTTTTTGACAAACATCACGAGTATCAGAAAAACCACACAAACCAAGCAAACCTGCTTTTTTGTTTAAGAAGTCGTCGACTTCTTGAACACTATATTTTTGACGAAGCAAAAACAAAGCAACTGAAGCATCAATGTCACCGCATCTTGTTCCCATTACTAAGCCAGCCAATGGACTAAATCCCATAGTTGTGTCATAACTTTTACCATTTTTAACACAACAAATAGAAGCACCATTACCAATATGACAAATAATTAAATTTGGTGCTTTTTTGTGAAGAATTTGTTGCATTTTTTTTGTTACATAACTATAACTTGTTCCGTGGAAACCATAACGTCTAATCTTATATTTGTTAGTTATGCTACGTGCTAAAGTGTAATCGTAATTCTTTTGTGGGATAGTAGTATGAAAACTTGTATCAAATACTCCAACATTTTTAGCTTTAGGAATTAGTTTTTTAAACACTAAAACTACATCTCTTTCAGGTAAGTTATGCAAAGGGGCAATTTTGCCATATTCTCCAACTAAAGTAAGATTCTTTTCATCATCAATGCTTGTAGATTTTTTAAAGACATCTCCACCCATTGCAACACGATGACCAATTCCAACAATTTCATCATAAGTTTTGATTACTTCTAATTTTTTTAAAACATCTAAAGCAATTTGTGCTGCTTTAGCATGATCAGGCATAGCAATTTTTTTATCTATTTTTTGTTTATTTATTAAGTTAGTTGTACTAATATGACCATCAATGAAGATTCTTTCACACAAACCTGATGCTAAAGCAGTAAGTTTTTCATAATCATAAACCTTAAATTTAATTGAGCTACTACCAGCATTAATAACCAATATTTTCTTATCCATATGTTCCTCTTTGTTAAAATATGCAAATAAAGTTTTCAGCTTATTTATATTGTGTGATTATATAAAGTTAGCTAAAAAAATTTATATTTTTAGTTTCCGAAATGATAAATATATATAATATAAGGAAAATCAAATGTTACACACTGCTTAGTTGTAACTTAAAATATGAAGGAAAAACATGCCAACAATACAACAATTAATTAGAAAGAAAAGAGTAAATAAGAAGAAAAAATCTAAATCACCAGCATTATTAAGTATTTACAATGCCTTTAAACGTCATACTAAATATGCTCCATCACCATTTAAACGTGGTGTATGTACCAGAGTTGGAACTATGACACCTAAAAAACCTAATTCAGCATTACGTAAATATGCCAAAGTTAAGTTAACTAATCATGAAGAAGTACTAGCTTATATTCCTGGTGAAGGCCATAACTTACAAGAACACTCAGTAGTTTTACTGCGTGGTGGAAGAGTTAAAGACCTTCCAGGAGTGAGATACCACATTGTTCGTGGAACACTTGATACACAAGGTGTAGCTAAACGTGCTCAACAACGTTCCGCATATGGTGCTAAGAAACCTAAGGCTGCTGCTTAAAGGAGAATAAGATGAGAAAGAAACAAGCTGAAAAACGTAGTGTTTTACCTGATCCAATTTTTAACTCAAGAATTGTTACTAAAGTCATTAATATTGTTATGCATGATGGTAAAAAAGGTCTTGCTCAATCCATTGTTTATGGTGCTTTTGATTTAATTGAAAAGAAAACTAAACAAAAGGCTTTTGATGTATTCAACAAAGCTTTAGATAACATCATGCCATCTCTAGAATTAAAAGTGAGAAGAATTGCTGGTAGTAACTATCAAGTCCCAACTGAAGTTAATTCAGAAAGAAAAATTGCTTTAGGTCTGAGATGGTTAGTCCTTTATGCAAGGAATAGAAACGAAAAAACTATGTTAGAACGTCTTGCTAATGAAATTATTGATGCTTCTAACAACATTGGTAATGCCATTAAGAAAAAAGAAGATACTCACCGTATGGCTGAAGCAAACAAAGCTTTTGCCCACTTACGCTTTTAATTAAGGGGAAAAATAAATTATGCCTAGAAAATTTCCATTAGAAAAATATCGTAACTTTGGGATCATGGCCCATATTGATGCTGGTAAAACTACCACATCAGAAAGAATCTTATTCCACTCAGGAAAAATTCATAAAATTGGTGAAACTCATGATGGTGCTGGTACTATGGACTGAATGGAACAAGAAAAAGAACGTGGCATTACTATTACTGCTGCTGCAACATATGTTACTTGAAAAGGATTTGAATTAAACTTAATTGATACTCCTGGACACGTAGACTTTACTGTTGAAGTGGAAAGATCATTAAGAGTACTAGATGGAGCTGTAACTGTTTTAGATGCTCAAAATGGGGTTGAACCACAAACAGAGACTGTTTGAAGACAAGCTAATGAATATCATGTTCCTAGAATTGTTTTTGTTAACAAGATGGACAAAGTTGGTGCTGACTTTGAAATGAGTCTTGGCACAATCAAAAAGAACTTAGGAGCTAATGGAGTAGCTATTCAATATCCGATTGGTGCTGAAAACAATTTTGTCGGAACTATTGACCTTGTTGCCATGAATTGCCGTATGTATGATGGTAAACAAGAGGAAGATTATAAAATTGCTCCAATCCCACCTGAATTAATGGAAAAAGCAAAAAAATACCGTCAAATCTTAATTGAAGAAGCAGTTAACTATGATGAAAAATGTATGGAAAAATACTTAAATGGAGAAGAATTAACTGAAACTGAAATTAAATCTTGTATTAGAAAAGGAGTTTTATCATCTCAATTCTTCCCAGTTTTATGTGGTACAGCTTTTAAAAACAAAGGTGTTAAAGCTGTTTTAGATGCTATTGTTGATTACTTACCTTCACCTGCAGATACTAAACCAATTGTAGTTAAAGATGAAAAAACAAGCAAAGAATTATCATTAACTAATAATGATAATGATAAATTTGTTGCTTTAGCTTTTAAAGTGGCTACTGATCCATTTGTTGGTCGTTTAACTTTCATTCGAATTTATTCTGGAACTCTAAAAGCTGGAAGTTATGTTTATAACTCTAAAAAAGGAGTAAAAGAAAGAATTTCACGTTTAATTAAAATGCACTCTAATCACCGTAATGAAATTAGTGATATTGGTGCTGGTGACATTTGTGCAGTAGTTGGTTTAAAAAACACTATTACTGGTGAAACATTATGTTCAGAAGATATTGATGTCAAACTAGAACAAATGAAATTTGCTGAACCAGTAATTTCATTAGCTGTTGAACCTAAAACTAAAGCTGATCAAGAAAAAATGGCTGTTGCCCTACAAAAACTAGCGGAAGAAGATCCTACCTTTAAAACTTACACTAACCAAGAAACTGGCCAATGTATTATTTCTGGTATGGGTGAATTACATTTACAAATTATCGTTGACAGAATGAAAAGAGAATTTAAAGTAGATGTTAATGCTGGTGCTCCACAAGTTAGTTATCGTGAAACCTTTACTAAAGCAGGAGATGCTGAAGGTAAATACATTAAACAATCTGGTGGTCATGGTCAATATGGTCACTGTGTAATTAGATTTGAACCTAATAAAGATAAAGGTTATGAATTTGTTAATGACATCGTGGGTGGTAAAATTCCAAGAGAATTTATTAAACCAGTAGACATGGGAATCCAAGAAGCAATGAAAGCCGGTCCATTAGCTGGCTATCCATTAATTGACATCAAAGCTACTTTATATGATGGTTCTTACCATGATGTCGACTCATCGGAACTTGCCTTCAAAGTAGCAGCAAGTTTATGTTTAAAAGAAGCCGCTAAGAAATGTGGTTTAGTTTTACTTGAACCAATTATGTCAGTTGATGTTACTGTTCCAGAACAATACTTTGGTGATGCAATGGGTGATATTTCATCAAGAAGAGGAACTATTGAAGGAACTGAAACTAGAGGTAATGCCCAAATTATTAAAGCCAAAGTACCTTTAAAGAATATGTTTGGTTATGCCACCGACCTACGTTCATTTACTCAAGGTCGTGGCAACTACATTATGCAATTTAGCCACTATGCCCAAGCTCCTAAATCTGTAGTTGATGAAGTTGTAGCTGCAAAGAAGAAATAATAAATATTGTGAATAATTTTTATTGGTTACCAATGATTAATCATTGGTAACTTTTGTTCGATATTTTAAAACATATTTACAGTTTTTTGCTAAACCGCCAATTCCAGTTTCACGATAATCAGCTTTAAGATCATTACCAGTTTCATAAGCAATTTTAATTGTGTCATCAATTTTAACCAATTGACGTTTATCTTTTAAGATATGCATAATTTCAGCACTATTAATAGCTCTTAGAGCATAAATAGCATTTCTTTGAATACATGGAACATATGCACAACCACCAACAGCATCACAAGTTAAACCAATTAAATGTTGTAAGGCAGCTTCACCAGCTGCTTCAAACTCATCAATGTCAGCATGATAAGCAAGAACAGAATACATTGCAGCAGCTAAACAACATGCCACACCAACTTCTGCTTGACAACCACCAGTTGCACCTGCAACAGAACCATTTTGTTTAATGGTTATACCAATTAAAGCTGCAGCAGAAAGAGCTTCATAAATTTGTTGCTTTGTTGGATGAAATTGATCAACTGCTCATTTATACACTGCTGGTAAAACTCCTGCTGAACCACATGTTGGGGCTGTTACAACCAAACCATATGTCACTGCTTCTTCATTAGTTGCCATAGCATATGCTGAAACTGTTTTAATTCTTTTAACAAAATCAGAATCACTTTTTGAAATAGAATCATAAACTTTCTTTGCACGGCGATCAAAAGCAACAATTCCAGACATTTTCCCTGTTTTTGATAAACCATGTTTAATGGTTTTTTCAAAAGCATAAATCATTTCTTCATATAATTTGATTAATTCTTCTTTAGGTTCGTGTTGACATAAAAATTGAAAGGGAGTTAGTTTTTTTTGCTTAATTATTTTCTTCATTTCAGCAAAATTTTTATATGGATAAACATTCTTAACAACTTTTTCGCCAGAAATACAAATTGTTCCTCCACCTATGGAAACAAAACGACGATGAGCAATCAATTTTTTCTTTTTATCATAAACATCAACATCCATTGTATTTGGGTGTGGAGTTTGAGTTTTTGTATCAGCAATAATTTTATGAGGATATTTTGCAAATACTTCATTAACTGCTCGATCAAGTAAATGACCTTTATACGTTAAAGCAAAGGAACAATATAAAGTAATTTCCAAATAGCCTATACCTACTTTTTCATATTTTTCTAAAATATATTTACATGCTCTTGTTGGACCAATTGTATGACTTGATGAAGGTCCATGACCAATTTTAAATAATTCTTTAACTGAAAACATACTATTTGCCTTCCTTTTTTAATGCATATAGTGCATGTTGTTTAAAACAACCATGACCAATTAATTTATGTTTTTGCAAATTATCCATGCCAGTTTCATAAACAGCTTGAATAACATCATCAAGCTTACATAATTTTGGTGTTTGCATTAATGAATGATTTAAAACAGCAATTTCATAAGCTCGTAATGCAAATGAAGCACAACGTTGAATGCATGGAATAATTGGTAATCAATGGCAAGAATCACAAGTAATACCTAGACTATGTTCAAGAGCCATTTCAAAAGCATTACCCATTTCAGAAATATTAGCATTATAGATAATATGAGAAATCAGAGCAGCAGTCATACCACAAGCAGTACCAATAACTCCACCACAACCAACAATATCTGAAGCAATTGATGCATTTTTAGAAAATAATGAACATAACAATCCAGCACCAACAAGACCATTAAATATCCTTTCTTGACTTGGTTTGTATTTATCAATAACAAACTTTAAAGTTCCTCACAAAATACCAGTTGTTGAACATGTTGGTGAGCAAACTATTTTACTATTATTGCTAATATTTTCTTCACAAATAGCATAAACATAAGCACTAATTAATCGATTAATTGTTTCTGAACAAGATTCATTTTTTGGTTTAGTAGTTAAAATAGCTCTTGCTCTTCGTTTATAACAAATGCTAGCTTTATTTTCAAATGTTAAATTTCCAGTTTTTTTTAAACCTGATGCAATTAAATTATTCATTACTTTTAAGCATTGTTTAAAATGTTTTACAATAATATCATTTTTTTCAAAGCTATTAACATATTTCAAAAAAGAAATATTTTTGTGTGTTAAAAAGTATTTTTCCATTTCAGCAAAATTTTGAAATGGATATTTTGGTTTTTTAGCAATGTCTGTAATTATATAGTTACCACCGCCTGTACCAATTACCCGATGAGTTATAGTTTGAGTTTTTTTCATTAAATTAATATTTACATCAAATGTATATAGAGCACGAACAGCCGGTGGAGTGATTTTCACTGCTTTGATTCTTACCGGAACTTTTAATTCTTTAAAACCATCAATCATTACTCTTTTAAATTTACAATCATTATGGTAATATTTTGCAAATTCATTGTATAAGCATATTTCAATACTATCGATTTTCTTAAAATCATTTAAAATCATTTTTTTGATTTCTTTGCAGGCTACATAAGGCATACAGTGTAAATCTGTATTTGGTCCATAGCCAATTTTATATACTTCAATAATTGATTTCATCCCCATTCCTTTTATTTTTTTTGATTAATATTATCTACTTTTATTATTAACAAAAAAATATCTGATTTTAAATAAAGAAATTTTTAACAAGATAAATAAAGTATTTTTTGACTTAAAAATGGCAAATATATATAAATATTTAAAGTTGAATATACTTAGTAATTTATTTTGTTTGTGCAAAATCGAATAGTAAATAAAAGATATGATACTGGAGCAAAATAGGATCTAAATAATAAGCAATGAATAAATCAATTTTACAAAAGATAATTTAATTTTTATTACTACTAACCATAATAAAATGATAAGTTTCTTATTTCAGCCTACTTAGTACCAAAAATTCTATCACCAGCATCACCAAGACCTGGAACAATATAACAATCTTTATTTAAACATTTATCAATTGCTGCTGTGTAAATTTCTACATCTGGATGATGCTTTTGAACATATTCAATTCCTTCTGGACAACTAACAATACAACAGAATTTAATTGATTTTGGTTTTTGTTTTTTAATTAAGTTTAAAGCTAAAGCAGCAGAATGACCAGAAGCTAACATTGGATCTAATAAAAACACTACACCACCTTTAGTAGTTAAAGGATATTTTTCATAATATTTAACTGGTTGTTTAGTCCTAGGCTGTCTAAATAACCCTATATGACCAATTCTAGCAAATGGAAGCATTTCTTTAAAAGCTTCTTCCATACCTAAACCAGCTCTTAAAATAGGGATTAAAATAACCTTATCACGATTTTTCTTAGCAATAGTTTTTTGAAGGGGTGTTTCAACTGATACATTTCTAGTTTCTAAATGTTTAGAAGCTTCATAAGCAATAAAGTAGCTTAAGCACTTTAAACAACTCCTAAATAAAGTTGAATTAGTTTGCTTATCACGCATAATTGCTAATTGATGTTCAATTGTTGGATGATTAACAAGTTTAACTTTTTTAAGTATTTTCATTTATCTACCTTTTTTCTTTAGAGAATGGAATACCACTATGAGCTGGTGGTAAAATGTTCTTACTACTAAATAATAACACACCTAAAGTAATTACATATGGAAGACTAAAGACAATCATTGGATCAACACCAATTCTTGTAAAGACTGAAGAGTTTGCCCCAGCATTTAAAACTGCAAAGACTAAACTAAAGACACCAATTCATGGAATTTTTCATCCCCCAGTAATTAAAATAGCTAATGCCAAATAACCCATTGATTGTACAGAACCACTAAACATTTGCATTCTAAATAAACAAATTGCACCCGCTAACCCTGCTAAAGCTCCAGAAATTAACACTCCAATTCATTGGTATTTAAACACTGAAATCCCTTGAGTATCAACGGCATTAGGGTTTTCACCTACTGCTCGATAACGCAAACCAGTTTTTGTTTTATTAATTATTATTCAAATTGCTACACAAATTAAGACACAAATAACAGTAAGAATAATAGTAGTACCATACAATCCTGACCCTTTAGTAACATCAAGGCTTGACACAAATCCACATCGTATACGACTTAGACCAGCAGTTGGGAATAAACTATGAGCTAATGGTTCATTTAAGAAAGCAGCTAAAGCTGCACCTACTAAGTTAATTGCTGTACCAGAAATAATATGGTTAGCTCTTAAGTTAATACAGACAAAAGCATGCATTGCTCCAATAAAAGTGGTAGCAATCATTGTTAGAATTAAGGCAATAAAAATTCCCCCAAAACCTAGATGGGAAAGACCTACAACATCAGAAGCTAATATTCCGAAGAATAATGCCCCCATGCACATCATTCCATCAATTCCGATGTTAACAATCCCTACTTTTTCAGACATATACCCTGAAATAGAACCAATTAATAAAATGATTCCAAACAATAAGGTACTATCTAATAATGATGCTAAATCTCCAATAATCATTTTCTTTCCCTCCTTATTTTGCCCCTACAAGCAAACCATCACTACTTTGGTCAACTCTTGAAACATAAAAACGTTTAATTTTTTGTCAATAGGTTGTTTTAGCAAAAATAGTTGGCATTTTGATTTTTTTAAGTTCTTTTCTAACACAATCGAAATAAATTTGTGGAATTAAATTTTCATCATAACGAATTTCTAGTTTATCTAACGAGCAGTAACGGTCATTTTTTAAACCTTGGTAAGCTTTATCGTAAAAATTATCAATTTCTTTGATAGCGGTAAAAAAAGCAAGATAGAAAGCGTGTTTAATAGCTTTTAACTCTTGTTTTGAAGCAATATGTTGAATACCAAAATTATCACTAAATCATTTGCTTGTTTTTTCATATGCTTCTTTTTGAATCATATTAGTTTTAATCGCAGCAATACGACCGGTATGATTAATTCTTAAGTTTTGCAATTTATTAAGATGTTGATTTTGTCTTAATTGTATTTCAGATAATTTTCTGACTTTAGATAATCATCAGAAACATATTTTGTTTCTAATAGTAGCAAAGTAACCTTGAATTTTGTTTAAACAAGAAACCTTTAGCGTTCCTTTTGTTTTAGTCAAACTTAAATATGAAACATAATTTTTATCTAACAACATCAGTTGTTCATTACCAATATCAATAAGGATAATCTTTGATAAATTGTGATTGTTTTTAACTACTGAATATTTCTTACCTTTAAAAACCTTAATTGCTAATCAATAAGGTTTTATATTCATAAATAAACTAATTGCTGCTGCACCATAAACTACAATTCCAAAAATAACTAATGGAATATTAGGATCAATACCTTTTTCACTATTTAAAGCCGTAGCACTTTCTTGAATTAAAGCAAAGAAGTAAGCAATTGGTACACAAGCAATTGGATTATTCATAGCAATTAAACCAACGGCAATGCCATTAAATCCTTCTTGTGGAATAGATTTAGCTACAGCTGTTATTGGCATTTGGGTACTGTAACCACAATAAACCATGCAGCCTAAAACTCCAGCTAAAATACCTGAAATAGCCATTGCACTAATAACATTTAATTTAACATTGTAACCATTAGCAATTGAAGCAGTTTTGCTTAAGCCGGTAGCAACTTGTTTTTTTCCTGCTACAGTAAATTTCAAGAATAAACTAACACAAACAATGCAAATGAAAGTTAAAATTAAAATCGCAATAAAAGGTTGACCATTAATACTAAAAGTATCTCCTATATCTAAAGATTTTGTACATATGAACGAATCATCAGGTTTTATAATTGGATTTTGTGAACTATCTTTTCAACCTAAAAGCATGATACCAATGAAATAAATAAATCAATTCAGCATAATTGAACTAACAACTTCATTAACATTCAAAAATACTTTCATGGCTCCAATTGCAACAGCAACAATAGTTGCTGCACCAATTGCAACAAGTAACATAACTACTTGACTTAAACCGGTAGGTAGACCTAATTTATGAGCAACAAATGTTGCAGCAATAGCACCAGCAAACATTTGCCCTGACACGCCCATATTAAATAAACCAGCTTTAAAAGCGACAATAAAGGCTAGAGCTGAAACAATTAAAATCCCCATAATACTAAAGACTTGGTTAAAGATTCTTATTTTATCAGCACTACTAGATACATCAAGAGCAAGCCCATCAATTAAAAGTGTTTTTCAAATAAATTTGTAATTTTTTGCATAATCTTCTGGGTTTCATTGTCGGCAAGAAACAATAAAAGCAATAGTAGTAGCTAATAGTAAAGCAAGAGCAATTGCTAGAATAGTAGAAATAATTTTCTTAGTTGTTAACAGTCTTGAGTTAGAAAATTTAGCTTTTTCTAAAAAATATGAAAAAGCAGGACATTTATTATGCATATTGTACCTCCCTATTACCCTTATTAGTTTGTTTGGTCACAGCTCGTGACAAATATTGACCAATAATTTGACGGTTAGTTTTAGTTTTTATTGCTTCATAAACAATCTCACCGTGATCCATAACTAAAATACGACTAGCAATTTTTAAGATTTCATCTAATTCATAAGAAATGAGAATAACACCTTTACCCTTTTTAGCTTCAGCTAAAATAAGTTCATGAATACTATTAATTGCTCCAACATCAAGACCACGAGTTGGTTGCACTAAAACAATTAAAGAGTGGTTTTTTGACATTTCTCTTGCCACAACCACTTTTTGTTGGTTACCACCAGATAAAGAACGCATTTTATTTCTACCTTGGTTGGCACCTAAAATATTAAATTTTGAACAAAGGTCAATAGCATTCAAACTAATTTCTCTTAGTCTTAAGAAACCAAATTTAGAAAATAACTTATTATCAATTTGGTTAGAAACTAAGTTGTAAGCTACAGATTCATCAAGCACACAACCATATTTGTGTCTATCTTCTGGAACATGACTTAAACCAAGATTAGAAATAGTTTTAGGAGAGCAATGGGTAATATCAATATCTACCCCACTAACTTTAAAAGTGATCTTACCACCTTTAACTTTTTGTAATCCTGCTAAAGCTAAAGCTAATTCAGTTTGACCATTGCCTTCAATTCCAGCAATCCCTAAAATTTCGCCTGGATTAACATGAAAAGATAAATTCTTAACTGCTGTTAATTTTGGTTCATTATGTCTTGCTAAGTGAAGATTTTCTACTTTTAAAAGTGTTTCTGAAGTAACAGCAAAAGATTGTAAATTTGGTTTTTCAATAACTTTTGTTCCTACCATTAATTCAGTAATTTTGCTTTGAGAAACATCTTTCATGTTATAAGTACCAACTGTTTTGCCTTTTCTTAGAATGGTTACACGGTCAGCAACTTGTTCAACTTCATTTAATTTATGTGTAATTAAAATGATAGTTTTACCTTCTTTTTTCAAAACTCGTAACATTTGTAAAAAACCAGTAATTTCATCATCAGATAAAATTGCGGTTGGTTCATCAAAAATCAAAATATCTGATTGACGATATAACAATTTAATAATTTCTGTTCTTTGTTGTTGACCAACTGAAACAAGAGAAGTTTTCATATTTAAATCAATATGAAAATTGTATGTTTGACAAATTTTTTTAATTTTTTCTATAGAAGTTTTATAGTCAAGGAAGCCACCACGTTTAGTTGATTCAGCTCCCAAAATAATGTTATCTAATAAAGAAAAAACTTGAACTAATTTAAAGTGTTGGTGAACCATACCAAGACCAGCTTTGTTAGCTTCCATGGCATTTTTAAAGTTAACTTTTTTACCTTTAACATAGACATCACCACTATCTTGTTTATACAAACCAAATAGAATAGACATTAAGGTAGATTTACCAGCACCATTTTCACCACATATGGCATGAATTTCGTTATATTTAACTGCCATATTAACTTTTTCATTAGCAATAATCTTACCACCTAAAAAAGTTTTGGTAATATTCTTTAATTCTATAGCATATTGCGAAGACATATTTTTTTGTACCATAGCTTTTCTCCTTTTCTAACTAATGAAATACATATTGTCATCTATTCATTGTAAAATAGAAGAGTGGCCAGCATTGATGGCTTCAGTTTTTTTAAAATTAATTCCATATTCATCTTCATCTAGGATTTCACCAAGAAACTCACTATACATTGCATAATGGTTCATTAAAGAAATAGAGATCTTGCTAGCTCCTTCAGCACCAGTTGGTACTGTTGCTAATTCTTCAAACTTAGCATTATAGAAAGGATCTTCATTATCAAGATGAATATTATGAAGTTCTAGAAAAGCATGTTTATCTTTACCTTGCCAAATATCACCAAACGGTTTTGAGTTGCCATTATTATCCTCTAATTCTAAATATTGCAAAATTGTCGCAAGGTAGTATCATCCAGCTTCAGATATTCCACAGCCACCATTAAGTAAGTTTCCGTTAGTAACATAACCAATTGAACAAATAGATCTTTTTGGATCAGGTTCATTTTCATTATTTTTTTTACTAATATCTCAATTTAAATCTTGAGTGAAAAGTTCACTTTGTTTTTGAGCAAAATAACTAATATTTTTAGTAGCAGAGAATTTAAAAATTCCATTTCTAATCTTTGGATCTATTGCTTCTGGCTCTTTAGTTTTAATTGGTGACGAATTATTAGTTTGGAAATCTGACAATTCCATTGCAGAGTCAACACCAATAATAATACAATTAGAAGAACGTGATTTGATTTCCTGAGCAGTATCTGCACCTTGTGGACCAGCAACACAAATAATAGCAGAAGCTTGTCTATTCAATAACTCTCGGCTTATTCCTAATGCATCACCTTGAACAAATGAACCTGTAAAGTAAGCATTAGTTTTATCAAGAGAAATGATTTGAACACATAAATCATGCATGATTTTTTCTTTGATTTCTTCAGTTTTTTCTCTTGAATTTGGATATTTGTCATTAACAAATTTAACTAAGTCCGGGAAATTTTCATTAGTTGATTTATCACCTTCAAGGACCTTGTCAACAAGATTAGGTAAAATATGATTGTTATACAATTCAACACCACGTTGAATGCCACCCATAAAGATTCTAACAGTTGGAAGATTGATTCCACCATATGCACCAATTGATAATGGACGTGCTTCACTATAATAAATATCAATGTTTTTTAAGAAAAAACAACAAGTTGCTAAAGCACATAAGAAAGCAGATTGGTCAGCGCGGAATAAGCTTGAAGAAATATGTTGGTTGTTTGGAACACTACCATCATACAAAAATATTGCTGAACTATCTATACTACCACTCATTTGGTTGTAATATTGATTATTCTTTGAATCTTTGACAATGTTATTGTAAGTACTTAAAGGTGAAGCGTGGTTATAACCCACAAGATGCAATAGATACGGGTAATCAGGAGTAGAACCGGGATCCCTTTCCTTATCATCAGAAGATGGAGAAACCGAATCTTCATATGCAACTTTTAGACCTTCTGGAGTATCTTGAAGTGGTTTTTGTACATAAGCAATATTTTGGGAAATTTCTGTAACAACACTATTAGTAGGAGCATTGATGTCTTCATCATATATTCCTTCAACTCATTTACCATCTTTGTACTTCATACCACCGTGGATATAACGAATAATACCAGTATATAGTGATTGATTGAAAGAGTGGTCTAGAGCAGTATGGTCTTTACCATCAATAACGACTGTACTAATTTTATAACGTTCATTCATAATTTTATAGACAAAGTCTTGGGTAGGATCAAGCTTAGATCATGACTCATCAGAACCATCATAATATTTAGTGCCAACCTTACTACCATTTTCTGCTTTGTTAAAAAACGGTTGGTGTATTTTAGAACGTGATTCTGCTGTCGCAGATTTGGAAGTTGGAGCTGAAACAAAATCTTCTATACCTACCACATTCCACATTGAAGGCGAATTTTGATCAGCATAACTATTTTCTTTTGAAGCAAGTAAACGTTTAGTTTGATCAGACAAATTGATGTAGTCCATTTTGAAACTAGTAGCTGAAATACCAAAAACCACCCCAAAACTAAGAGTAATTAATGATACACCAGCAATTATCTTAAGTGGCAGATTAGCTTTTTTTAATATTTTTTTAATTTTTTCCATGGTTATCTCCTTGCTTGATCAATTTCTTGTAAAATTTTATTCCCATCTATTACTCCTTGTCTTAAAATAATCATTCGATCTAAATCAACAATTGTTGATGGCAAAGCACTAAACCCCGCTTGTTGTTCATTATCATCTACAAAACAAACAACATTACTATATTTGCCAAAGACATCTATTGCTTCTTGCAAATTATTAATTGGAGTTTTGCCTGAAATATTGGCACTTGAAGAAAACAATGGTCCAACTTGATTAATTAAATCAAGAATCAGATCATTATTAGGAATACGATAAGCTTGTTTCTTAAAAACAAAAGTTAAAGCTCCAGGTAAGTATTTGTCTAAAATTTGGATATAGTTTTTATCTAAATTATTAATCTGGAACAAGTTATTAACAAATTTAACAAGTTTTTTAGATTTTTTTCTTTTCTTAATTTTGTAGATTAAGGAATCATCTAAACTAACAACACCCCAAACGGTGTCAGTAGGCAAAACAATGCATTTATTGTTTTTTAGCTCAAAAGCAATTTCATCAATTTGATTGTTAGTATAAATTTGAAGCATTGCTATATTTAATATCAATATTGTATATATACAGAATAATTTTTTCTCACTTTTTTGTTTTTTTTAAAATAACTCTACTTAAAAATGATTAAAAAAGATGTAAAAAATATTCATTTTTTAAAAATGCTTTAGTTAAAATTCTGATTTTAAAGAACTGACAACAGTCACGATAAATAAAAGTAAGTATAATTTAAAAGTAATTGTTTTAAACAATTACACTATATAAATAAAAAATTTTTAAACTAAATATGAGCGCAGCAATAATCACTTTACTTGTTTTATTATCTGCTTGTTTGTTATTATTATTTGTCTTTTTTATTCAAAAACAAGAAAAATGATACAAAAGATATCCTAATAATGAAACAATAGATAATAAAACACAAATTCTAGAAAAACGACTAAATGAATTAACATCTAATTACCAAAAATTGCTTGATAAAAAGTTAAGTACTAACCAAGCCTTAATTGATTTTTTGAAACTAAAAAACTATAAATATGAGTTTGACAAAAACTTAGCTAATCTAAAAGCTAGACAAATTATTCTAGACACTATTGATAATAATGTCTACAAAGTCATTAATGAAACATCAACTGCTTCTATCAGAATAGATGAACAAATTAAGCCAAAAATTATTGGTACTAAAGGTAAACATATTGATTTTTTTAAAAAAATCACTAAAACTGACATCAAAATAGAACAAAAAACACCTTTTGTTACAATTAGTAGTAGTAACTCTGTTAGGCGTCATTTAGCTATTTGTATCTTTAAACATATGGTTAAATCTAATGCTTTTGACATAAAAGCAATTGAAAATATTTACAAAAAAGAAGCAAAAATTCAAATTAAGTCATTTGAAAAGATTGGCAAGGATTACATTGTAAACAAATTACAATTATTTGATATAAACCCAAAACTTTATGAATATGTTGGTCGTTTACAATATCGTACTTCTTACTCGCAAAATGTCTTAGGGCATTGCTATGAATGTGCTCTTTTAGCTGAAAAAATGGCCAAACAACTAGGTTTAGACCCATATATTGCCAAAATGTGTGCTTTCTTCCATGATCTTGGTAAGTCCATAGATCAAGAAGATGGTAGCTATAACCATGTGAATGTTGGAACTCAAATAGCTAATAAATGTCATTTACCCAATATTGTCATTAATGTCATAAGAAACCATCATAGTAAATATGCTAAAGATCCATATGTGGTATTAACCAAAATAGCTGATACTATTTCTGCTGGTATTTCTGGTGCTAGAACTATTAACCAAGAAATTTATGCTAAAGCTAAACTTATTGAAGACATTTGTATCAACAATAAGTTTGTCTATGATGCAAAAACTATTAAGGGTAATAACTTTGTTAATGTCATTATTACTAAAAACTACAATTATCAATCTAAAGATGAAGTTCTTGAACAACAATTAATTGAAGAATTAACTAAAAATTCAGAGTTAAAAAATTTAAAAATTAGTTTTACTTTTCAATAGAGGTTTGGATTAATTTAAAGTTGACTATTAAGATCTTTAGCCAATGTGCTAGCACCTTGACCAACAATAATGGTGTAAGTATTATTGTTAATACTTATCCCTCTTTTAGTAATTTTGTGAATGCTTGTAACATCAACAACATTTTTATCTTTAACCTCTACTATTAGAGAAGAAAGTGAAGCTTTGACTGAAGCAATGTTTTCTTTTTTAAAAGCAGAAAGAACATGTTTGGTATTAATTAAACATGTAGAACTAGTAAGCAAAGTACTATTTTTAGTTTCATTAGCCTTTAATTTAGCTTTCACTTTTCTGCCCAAATAACCAAAAGTTAAAATGTTTAGTAGAATATATTTTCAAGATTTATTCATTTTTAACCCGAATGTATATGACCCTTTGAAATGTTGTCATATACATTCTTGTGCTTTTATTATAAATTTAGTATAATTAAAAAACAAAAATTTTTGAACTAAATTCACAGTGAAAAATACTTTTACAAAAACTAACAAAAAACCTATTATGTTAAGTGGAATTCAACCCACCAATAATTTAACATTGGGCAATTATCTTGGTTCAATTAAACCATATGTTAAATTGCAGAATAAATACAAGATGTATGTTTTTGTTGCTGATTTACATGCTTTGACTAATAAATTTGATAAAAATAATTTGGTTAACAATAAAAGAAACATTGTTTGTGCTTATTATGCAGCTGGACTTGATTTTAATAAATGCATTATCTTTAACCAATCAGATGTTATTAGCCACAATGATGTTAGTCATGTCCTTTTATGCCACACCACTTTAGGTGAACTAGAAAGAATGACACAATTCAAAGATAAAGGATTATCAAAGAATGATAATAATACTTTTTATGTTAGAACTGGATTATTAACTTATCCAGTTTTAATGGCAGCCGATATTCTTCTGTATGATGCTAATGCAGTTATTGTTGGTACTGATCAAAAACAACATTTAGAATTAACAAGAAATATTGCTACAAGAATGAATAACAAATATGGCAAAATGTTTGTTTTACCTGAACCTGTTATTATGGCCCATAGCGCAAGAGTAATGGATCTGTTAGACCCATCAATTAAAATGTCTAAATCAAATACTAATCCCAAAGGAGTAATTTACTTATCTGATCCACTAAATGTTGTTTACAAGAAGATTATGCAAGCTAAAACTGATAGCTTTAACAAAGTAAACTATGATGTTAAAAAACAACCAGGTATTTCTAATTTAATAGAAATATATGTTGCTATTAGCAATATATCAATTGAAACTATTGTTAAAAAATATGCTAATCAAAACTATGCAGTTTTTAAAAAAGATCTTGCAAATTTGGTTTGCAAAGAACTTAAAACTTTTCAAACTAAATTTAAAAAAGCCGAAGCAATCTTTGATAAGCAAATTAAACCATTATTAGTTAAAAATGCAAAAATTTGTACACAAATTGTTAGAAAAAAAACTAGTCTAGTTTACAAAAAAATTGGCTTGCAATAATATGATCTTTAATTCTACTGCATTTAAACAAAACCAAAAAACCACTTCATTAGACAATAGATGTTTAATTATTGTTGATTTGGATGGTACATTACTTAACCAAAAAGCAGAAATTACTAAAAAAACATACAACACAGTAAAAAAAATAATTAATGCTGGCCACAAGTTTTGTATTTTTACTGGTAGACCACTAAGAAATAGTAAAAAATTTCATGATTTACTAAATCTTGATACTCCTATTGTTAACTACAATGGTGCTTTTATCTCTAACCCTAAGAATCCAAGATTTAAACCATTAGAATTTTCTATTTCAAGAAATGTAATAATTGATTTACTTTCTGATAAGAAAATTACTAATATTATTGACAATGTTTTAATTGAAACTCAAGAAGGTTCATTCTTTTTATATCATCCAAGAACCAAAGAACAATTAAAGGCAACCTTGCAACATTTTCATATTGTTAATGCCCAAAATGTTAAGTATATGGATGGTGACCCAAATGCCTTAAGGGGTGATGTATTATCAATTTTAATTAACTTATCTGACAATGACCACAAACATATTTCTGATTTAATGTATTACATTAAATTGCACTCATCAACCATGTTAATCAGAAGTTGGTCAGAAGAAATTTTAGGAACCATTATTGAAATTAATAGTTACTTTGCTACTAAAGGAATGGCATTAAGATTTATTTCAGCTTACTACAATATTCCTTTAGAAAGAATTTATACTTTTGGTGATAGCGACAATGATGTTGACATGTTATCAGCTGGTGTTAATAGTTATGCTATGCGCAATGGAACATACATTGCTAAAATGGCTGCAAGTAAAATTACTCAATTCACTAATGAACAAGATGGTGTTGCTTTTGAATTAAAAAAGATTTTCAAAAAAATATAAATTAATTCTTTTTAGCAAATCAAGTTTTAATTTTTTTAAGATCATTAGGTTGACGGTTTGCTGAACCTTGAACAAACACATCACTACCACCGCCTTTGGCTTCAATAATAGTGGTAAATTCTTTCAAAATTTGTTTACAATCATCAGCTTTACCAGACATAGTTTTCTTATTTTTTGCAAAGATAAAGAAAAGTTTATTTTGGTTGTGAGTTAAAATCAAAAAGATTTTATCTTTATAAACATTAACTATTTTTTGAGCTAAAGCAATTAATAAACTTGGATCAAAGTTTCCAACATCGATAAATTGATAAATCTTATCATCTTGTAATTTAAAATTGTCAATAACTTTTTGAATTTGATTATTCAAATTACTTTTTTGGGCTTGTCTTTGAGCTAATTGGAAAGAGGGAAGGAGAGAAACGAGTTTTTGTTTTTGCTGTTTGATTTCTGTTCATGATTTAGCTGGTTGATAATCATCAACAAACTTCTTAATATCCTTAATAACTGAATCTTTAGTATTTTTATCAACATTAGCTAAGAAGTTTTGCATTTGTTTTACTTGTGATTGAACAGTTTTATTTTCGGTTTCAATATATTGAAGAGTTAAATTATCTCCAGCAATAATTTCTAAACGTCAGTTACCTGAACCTTTAGCAAGCAATTTAATAATATGCATTTGTTGCAAATCGTGAATATTTTTTATGTGAGTACCACAACACACTTCACAACTAATATTCCCTATTTCAACAACATTTAATTTACCACTAATTTTGGCATAAACATCATCAAAATTAGCTAGGGCATGTTTGCTTTTAGCTTCTTTTAAAGTTAATTGTTCAATAACAACATTTTCCCCATGTTTAATTCATTGATTTACTTGATCCTCCACTTGTTGAAGTTCTTTATCTGTTAAGTGTTTATGATAATGGAAATCAAAAGTAGCTTTATGAATTGTTTTAGATGTGCCATCTTGATTAATTTCTTTACTAATTAATCTATTTAAAGCACTATGTAATAAGTGAATACATGTATGATGTCTTGCTAAAATCATTCTGGCATTTGGATCTGTAGCAATTGATGCTTTATCACCAAGATTAATCACAACATTGCTGTTATTAGTAATGCAATGAAAATGCTGATGGTTTGGTCCTTGAGTACAATCATCAACCTTAAAGGTTATTTCATTAATCTTAATAGTCCCTTGGTCAGCAGCTTGGCCACCAGCTAAAGCATATATAGTGGTTTTATCAAAGACAAGTCAATACTTACCTGGAACTTTTATAGTTTTAATTTGTTTGAACTTCGCATCAAAGATACCAACAATTTTAGCTTGAGTGGTTAAAGAATCATACAAAAAGACTGACGGTTCTTTAAATGCTAATAAATCAGCATTTTGTTGGGCTCAAACTTTATTGTGTTGAGGTAAAATAGTTGAAGATTTCTTTTTATGTTGTTCAATTAAAGTATTAACTGCTTTAAGATCAATTTTTAAATTACTTTTTTGTGCAAGTTCAAGAATGATTTCTAATGGAAAACCATAAGTATCTAATAATTTGAAAACTTGATCTGCTGGAATAGTTTGTTTTTTACTAATAACCATCTTATTAAACAGTTCAAAACCATTACTGATAGTTTTATTAAATAAATTTTCTTCATATTGCAAAATTTCAATGATTTGATTTTGTTTTGAAAGCAAGTAATCATAATATCCAGACATTACTGAAATAATTTCCTTAGTTACAACTTCAATGAAGTTCTCACTAATTTCTAGTTTTTTAGCATAAATCATAGCTCGACGGATAAGTTTTCTTAACACATAACCATTTTCTTTGTTGCTTGGCACTACCCCATCAGCAATAGCAAAACAACATGCTTTTAAATGGTCAACAATGATTTTATAAGCACTGTTGATAGCAGATTGCTTCTTATCATTAGTAAAGTAAGCATTTTGGTTGTACTTAAGTGGACTGAATGTTTGTAAAACATTAATTACTTTAATAAAAGTATCAATTTCAAAATTAGTTGGGGTATTTTGTAACACACAAGCTAATCTTTCTAACCCCGCACCAGTATCAATGTTTTTTCTAGCTAACTCACTGTAATTACCTTTACCATCATTGTCAAATTGAGAAAAAACAATATTTCATATCTCTACATAGCGATCATTTTCAATATCTTCATAAAAAAGTTTGATTCCTTTTTTAGCAAAATCAAATTCCGGTCCACGATCATAATAAATTTCTGTGCATGGTCCACATGGTCCAGCCCCAATATCTCAAAAGTTTCTATCTTTATTGCATTTAATAATATGAGTTTTATCAATTAATTTAGATCAAAGGTTGTAAGCTTCATCATCTTTTTCATAAACAGTAATATAAATTCTTCTTGGGTCTAATTTATAAACATCTACAAGAAGTTCATATGCCCAATTGATGGCTTCTTTTTTAAAGTAGTCACCAATAGAAAAATTGCCAAGCATTTCAAAAAAAGAATGGTGTCTACTGGTCACACCAATATTTTCAATATCATTAGTTCTAATGGCTTTTTGGCTATTGGCCAAACGTTTAGATGGTGGGTTTTGTAAGCCTGAGAAATACTTCTTTAAAGTAGCTACTCCAGAATTAATTCACAAAAGGGTTGGATCATCTTCAGGAATCAAAGATTTAGATGGTAACACCAAATGGTCTTTACTTTTTCAAAAGTCTAGTCATGTTTGACGGATTTTATCAACAGTTCATTTAATCATGATGAATATATACAGTTAATACTTTTAATTATATAGACATACACTTACTACATACGTGTTAGATATAAGTAAATTAGCAAATTTGTTGAAAGAGTGCTAATTTTCTATATAATTAAAAAATGGCAACAAGTAAACGTGACTATTATGAAGTACTTGGCGTAGATAAAAACGCTAGTGAACAAGATATTAAGAAAGCTTTTAGAAAGCTGGCCATGATGTACCATCCTGACAGAAATAAAGCTAAAGATGCAGAAGCTAAATTTAAAGAAATTAATGAAGCCTACTCTGTACTTTCTGATAAACAAAAAAGAGCAACATATGATCAATTTGGTCATGATGGACTAAATCAACAAGGATTTAGTAGTAGTAGCTTTGACCCATTTGATATTTTTAACCAATTCTTTGGTGGCTCTGGTGGAGGAGTTAAATTCTCTTTTGGTGATGGAGAAGATGATGATAATGATATCTTCAGCAATATTTTTGGTGGTGGAAGAAGATCGACCAAAAGACAACAAAACTATGAAACTGTTCCTTATAGTTTAAATTTACAAACAAGTGTTGATATTACTTTCCAAGAATCAGTTCTTGGTTGTAAAAAAGACATTACAATTAAAACTAAAGTAACATGTGACGAATGTCATGGTTCTGGTGCTAGCAATGAAGCTAATGCAATTGGTGAATGCGAATATTGCCATGGTAAAGGAGTTGTATTTCAACAAAAAAGAACTATGTTTGGAATAATGCAAACACAAACTGTTTGTCCTTATTGTCATGGTAATGGTAAAGTTATTAAAAAGAAATGTTCTAAATGCAATGGTAAAAAATATGTTACCAATTTCAAAAATTTAGAAATTGACATTAAACCAGGAATTTTAAACAACCAAACTATTATTATTCATAATGAAGGCAATAGTTTTAAAGATCATATTGGTGATTTATATGTGCTTATTAATGTCAAACCTTCCAAATTCTTTACTATTGACCACAATCGCCTTTTTTTACATTTAAAAGTTGATCCTTTAAAAGCCATTTTTGGTGGTGAAATTGTTGTTCCAACTCCTTATGGCAACAAAACTATTAAATTGCCATCTCAAACTAGAGATGGAGAAATCATTGAAATTCCTAATGCTGGAATTAAAAATATTAAAAATAATAGATTTTTATCCTCAAATGGTCCATTATTTGTAGTTATTAGCTATACTAAACCAAATATTTATGATAGAAAAACTCTAAAGACATTAAAAGAAATTTATGACCAAAACCCTAACCAAGAAGTAGATAAATTCTACCATGATATTCAAAAGGAGATTGGCAATGAGTAAGAAAAAAACTAAAGAAGAAGAAAAACAAAAAGATAAAGTTGCAAACAAACCTAAAGAAGAAAACAAAATTGATTTTAAACAACAACTTGCAGAATTGATCAAAAAGTCTTTAGAGAAAGAAACTATTATTCACCAAAAAGAAGAAGTTATTAATAACTTAAAGAAACAAATTGAAACTATTAATGAAGAATACAAAAAACAAATTTCTTCTAAGATGAATGAAGCCAATAATTTACTTGCTCAAAAAAACAAAGAATTAGAAGCTAAATATCATGATGCAATGACTAATGCTAAGAAATATGCTATTAAAGACCAAGCTTTAAACTTGATTAACATAGTTAATCAATTTGAAATTGCTTGCAATTATAAATTGCAAGATGAAAAGTTAATTAATTACCAAAAAGGTTTTAAAATCTTTTTAACAATGTTTAACAACTTGCTTAAAGATTTAAACATTACTATGATTCAACCAAAGATTAATGAAGAATTTGAACCAAGCAAAATGGAATGCTTAGAAACCACTAATGATCCGGCTTATGGTAATAATGTTATCACTCAAGTAATTAATGGTGGTTATATGCTTTATGATATTGTCTTAAAACCAGCTTTAGTTAAGGTAAACAAGAAATAATTTTATCTAAGTATAATTAAATAATTATGCGAGCAATTAGCAAACCAAAGTCTTTTGTTAAGAAAATTCCTAACATTCTAACCATTGTTAGAGTGGGTTGTTTTCCTATCATTACTGTCTTTTTAATCCTAAATATTTATTTTGTTATTCCTTTTTATTCTCTAAATAATCCATTAAAATCAAGTGAAATATATTCAGAAATTAATTTGTTCCATTTTATCGCGGGAATGGTTTTTGTTATTGCTAGTTTAACAGACTTTGTAGACGGTTACATAGCAAGAAAATACCATTGTGAAAGTACTTTTGGTAAATTATGGGATCCACTTGCTGATAAATTAATTGTTAATAGTGTCTTAATTTTATTCAGTTATCAAAAAATAATTCCTATTTATATTCCAATCATCATGATTGCTAGAGATGTTGTTGTTAATGCTTATAAAATGTATGCGGCAAGCCAAAATGTAATTGTGGCTGCTGATTACTATGGTAAAGCTAAGACAGTTGCACAAATGGCTGCAATTATTCTTGCTTTCTTTATTTTCTGCAACAAGTCTGAAGAAAATTCAATAAACCAAAACAGCAAATTTGTATATTGAGCAGTACAAAATTTATTATTCTATCTAGCGACATTACTTTCAGTAATTTCATTAGTTATTTATATTTGAAAAATAAACAACCAATTAAAAACTAAAAATAAATAATTTATTTTTGTTTAATGTTTTTACCAACAAACACTTTAGTTTGTTTTAACACTTTATTTTTAAACACAATGTTGAAGATTTCATCATAGTGTTCAACTAAATAAATTGTAATATTGTCAGCCACTTCTTGTGGAATATCTTGTAAGAATCTTTCATCACTTGCTGGAATAATAATAGTTTTTACTCCACCACGATAAGCTGAAATAGTTTTTTCTTTAACTCCACCAATAATTAAAACTTTACCACGTAAAGTAATTTCTCCAGTCATAGATAAAGTGTTTTTAACACTTTTGTGTGATAACACTGAAATTAAAGCAGTGGTTAAAGTTACTCCAGCCGATGGACCATCCTTAGGAATGCCGCCTGAAGGGACATGGATATGAATATCAATATTTTTGAAGTCAATATCACCTAAACCATATTTAGCGGCATTGGTTTTAACAAAACCAACTGCAACCTCTGCTGATTCTTTCATAGTTTCTTTTAAGTTACCAGTAATTTTTAAATCACCTTTACCACTAAAAGTAGTTACTTCTATTTGTAATAAGTCACCACCAGCAGTAGTGTAAGCCATTCCATTAACAATTCCTGGAATATTTTCTTTTTCTTTTAGTGTATATTCATAAATTTCTTTAAGAAGGTAAACTTTAACTTGTTTAATGTCAATAACTTTTTTAGTACTTTTCTTACTATTTAAAATTTCAACAACATATTTTCTAGCTATTTTACTAATAACTCTTTCAAGTTCTCTGACCCCTGCTTCACATGTGTAGTGACGGATCATATATAAAATAGCGTCATCTTTAAAAGATAATTCTTTATCAGTTAAAGCACAATTAGTTAATACTTTAGGAATTAGATATTGTTTAGCAATAGCTAATTTTTCTAATTCCGTATAAGAAGTTAATTCAATAATTTCTAAACGGTCATACAAAGCAGCAGGGATTTGTTCAGCATAGTTAGCTGTAGCAACAAACATAACTTTTGATAGGTCATAATCTTCTTCAATATAGTTATCACTAAACTTATCATTTTGTTCTGGGTCTAAAACTTCAAGCATTGCTGATGCCGGATCACCACGATATTGGTCGGCACTCATTTTGTCAATTTCATCAAGTAAGAAAAGTGGATTTAACACTTTTGCTTTTTTCATGCCTTTAATAATTCTTCCTGGCATTGAACCCAAATAAGTCCGTCTATGACCTCTTATTTCTGCTTCATCTTTTACACCACCTAAAGACATCTTCACGAATGGTTTATTTAAAGCATTAGCAATTGACATTGCTAATGATGATTTACCAACACCTGGCGGGCCAACTAAACAAATAATTGGTGCTTTAGTGTTCTTACTTTTAGCTCTTACAGCTAAGTATTCAATGATTCGTTCTTTAACTTTAGCTAAACCATAATGACTCTTATCTAGTACAGATTTTACTTTACGGATATCATTGTTATCATTAGAAACTTGTCACCATGGTAAGTCAAGTAATCATTCAATATAAGTTCTAATCATTGAAATTTCTTGGGGGTTGGCAGTTTCGAGACGGTTAATTTCTTTTTCCAATTTAGCTTTAATGGCAGCAGGATAAGGATTTTCTCTAACAATTTTTCTAAAGTTAGCAGCATCATCTTCTTTAGAAGATATTTCATTTAAATCCTCTTTGATGACACGCATCTTTTCACGCAAATAAAATTCTTTTTGTTGTTTATTTAAAGCTTGGTTAACTTTGGTTGTAACTTCACGGTCGACTGAACCCATATCATGACTATTAGCTACAAAACTACAAAGTAGTTCAACTTTTGACTTTAAAGAATTTAAAGATAAAACTTTTTGTTTTTGTTCAAAGCTAATTGGTAATTCATTAGTAATAGCATAAACAACATCTAAAGCAGTAGGTAATTTATCAATATCTTTAGAGCTATTGGCTGCAATCATTGTATTAATTTTTTTAGAAATGGTTGCATCATATCTTGACAATAAACTCAAAAGTAAATCAAGATTGGCATTCTTTTCTTTAATCATATTTTGATCGTTAAGAGGTGTATAAGTAGTTTCAATAATCTTATTTTGATCATCAATATATAAGTTATCAATTAAAACTCTTGTGGTTGGTAAAACTTCAAGTTTTAATTCATTGTCACTACCTGTAAGTTTAATAATTTTAGCCAATACACCAACATTGTATATTTCACTTGTTTTTTTGATTTCATCAATTTCAGGATTGATTTGTTGTACTAAAACAATAGTTTTTTTACTATCATTAAAAGCTGTTTGTACAGTTTTTAAACTATATGGTCTAGCAACAATAATTGTCTTCGGCACATTAGGAAATGCTACCACTCCACGCATGATTAAAGTATATTTTCTCATTAGATTACCCCTTGAATATGTTTATATTTTAGCACATTAAAAATTAGAGTGCTAATGTTATTGGCAAATTATGAACCGAATGGAACAATAGCTACCTTTCTGCTAGTTTTATCAATTGTTACTAAATATTTTTTATTTTTAATCAATTTGTCAGCCAGAATATCACTAGCAATAATATTCTCAATATTTTTCTGGATAAATCGTTTAATTGGTCTAGCTCCAAAGACCGGATCATAACCATTCTTAACCACAAAATCAACTAATTTATTATCAAATACTATTTGATAATCTTCATTAATTAAACGGTTGGTTAAAGTGTTTAACTGATTTTTAACTACTTCTTTAATTGTAACTTTTTCTAATGGTTTAAAGACGATAATTTCATCAATTCTATTAACAAATTCTGGTTTTAATTTGTTTTTAATAATTAACATTACTTTATCAAGGTTTTCATTACTTAAAACCTGTTCGCTGCCTAAATTAGAAGTCATGATAATAATAGTGTTTTTAAAATTGACAAAATGTCCTTGACTATCTTTTAATTGTCCATCATCAAGAATTTGAAGGAGGATGTTTAATACATCTGGATGAGCCTTTTCAATTTCATCAAATAATAAGACTGCGTAAGGTTTTCTTCTCACAGCTTCTGATAATAAACCACCTTGATCATAACCAACATAACCTGGTGGGGCACCAATTAGTTTAGCTACTGAATGCTTTTCCATAAATTCAGACATATCGAATCTAATCATAGCTTTTTCAGAATCAAATAAGTTAGTAGTTAAAACTTTGGCTAAATAAGTTTTACCAACACCAGTTGGACCTAGGAATAAAAATGAACCAATTGGTTTATTAGGATCATTAATGCCAGCTCTTCCTCTTAAAACAGCACTAGTAACTAATTTGACTGCTTCATCTTGACCTTTGACACACTTTTTAATTTCTACTTCTAAATTATTTAATTTAGTTTTTTCAGATTGTAAAAGCTTCTTTAATGGAATCCCAGTCATAGTAGAAATAACTTCTGCCACTTCATTAACTGTTACACTATTTGAAAAAGCATGGTTAACATTTAGTTTAGTAAAGTTTTGTTCTGTTTTCTTGAGCTCTTTTTGTAATTGTGGAATAGTTTCATACAATAATTTACTTGCTTTTTCAAATTGTCCATCTTGTTGCAAAATTTCAATTTGATTTTTTCTCAGTTCAATTTCTTTTTTTAAATTAGCAATATGAGTATGAACTTCTTTTTGTTCATTTCATTCTTTGTTTCTAACTATTTGATTCTTTTTAAGTTTTTCAAGTTTTTGTTCAATTTCTTTTAATTGTTTTTTTGATTTATCATCTTCTTCTTTTGCTAAAGCAATCTTAGCAGTTTCTAAATAAATAATTTCACGATTAATTTTATCTAAATCAGGTGGTAAAGAATGGAATTGAGTTTTTACTTTAGAAGCAGCTTCATCAATTAAATCAATAGATTTATCTGGCAAATATCGATCAGAAATATATCGATCAGATAAATTAACAGCTGCTACTAAAGCAGAATCATGAATTTGCACTTGATGAAATAATTCTCATCTTTCTTTTAAACCTCTCATAATGGTTAAAGCTTCTTCTTTAGAAGGTTCTGAAACAATAATTTTCTGCATTCTTCTTTCCAAAGCTGCATCTTTTTCAATATATTTACGATATTCATCTAATGTAGTGGCTCCAATAACTTTTATTTCACCTCTAGCCATCATCGGTTTTAAGATATTGGCAGCATCCATAGAACCTTGAAGATTTTTTCCAGTTCCAACTAACTGATGAATTTCATCAATAAAAAGAATAATGTTACCATTGCTTTCTTTTACTTGTTTAATTACTTTATGTAATCTTTCCTCAAATTGCCCTTGAAAACTGGCTCCAGCAATTAAAGAAGACAAAGAAAGTTCATAAATTTCTTTATCTAAAAGATTATTAGGAACATCTTTATTAATAATTCTTTGAGCAAATCCTTCTACTATAGCAGTTTTACCAACACCTGGTTGACCAATTAAAACTGGATTATTCTTAGTCTTCCTAGAAATAATTTCAATGATTCTTCTTATTTCTGCTTCACGACCAATAATTGGATCAATCTTGTTTTCTTTCACTTCTTTAGTAATATTACGACCAAATTGTTCAAGAGCATTAGCTTTATCTGGTTCCTTATAATTAAATTCCATTTTTTATACCTCTTTTTTATTATACAACAAAATTAGCACTCTTTTAGTTTGAGTGCTAATTAATGTTAAAGTTTTTTTGATTTTTATATACAATTAAAAACTAACAACAGATTCAATAATCATTAAGAAATAAATATACCTAACAAATAATGCGAAATATACTACAAAAAAATATAAAATGCACTATTTTTTTAATATATAAAATATATATTAACTATTAGAAAGTAATTTAAAAATATGACAAAAAAGAAAATTAAATTGAAACCAAAAAACTTTATTCTTGAATTAATTAAACAGCAAGTTAAACCTGCTTTAGGTTGTACTGAAATTGGAATCGTTGCACTTGCAGCTGCTAAAGCCGCTAAAATGTTACCAAATAGATTTGCTTCTGCAAATGTTAAAATCTCAACATGTATTTATCGTAATGATATTAGAGTGGGGGTACCTAAACTTGGCATTTGTGGTATTTCTACTATTGCAGCGGCTGGATTTATTCTCAAAAATCCTGAAAAAAAATTAAGTTGTATTGATGATTTAAACTCTAAAAATATTCCACTTGTAAAGAAACTAGGTTCATCTAAGAAAATTACTATCAAAATTGATTATAGTGCAGAGTCTGTTTATACATACGTTGAAGCAATGGATATTAAAAGAAATGTTGCTAAAGTATTAATTGCTGGTGCTCATGATCATATTGTTTCAGCAAAATTAAATGGTAAAGAAACTATTAAATCTTCAAACAAAAAATCTGCTATTTCATCTGATATCAACTTTGATGAACATGTTAATGATATGAGTTTAGAACAAGTTTATAACTGTATTAAAAAGATGACTATATCAGATTTAAAGTTTTTAGATGCAAATATCAAAATGAACAATAAGATTTGTAATTTTGGACTAAAACACTATGAACGTGGTTCTTTAACCGAAGCTTTATTGAAAGCTGATAAAGCTAAAAATAAGCATTGTGGTTTTTTAAAAAGTCAATGAATTAATAAAGTTATTCTACATACATGCGCAGGTGTAGAAGCAAGAATGTATGGAAATAATTACCCTGTAATGACTTCTGCTAATTCTGGTGACCATGGTCTAACAGTGTCAATACCTCTATCTGTTTATGCTAAAATCAATAAAATTTCAAATTTAAAATTATTTCAAGCATTGTTATTTGCTCATTATGTAACATGATATATTAAATCCCATGTTGGTCATTTATGTGGAATGTGTGGGTGTGCTGTAGCAGCTGCTCCTGGAGCAGTTTGTGGAATTGCATATCAACTTGGATGATCATGAAAAAAGATTAATGATTTGCTAAATGCTCATTTATGTAGTCAACTTGGCATCATGTGCGATGGTGCTAAACCTTCATGTGCATACAAATGCATTAATGCTATTTTAAATGGCTACTTAGCACTAACTATTGTTGAACATAATGGTAAAATTTTATCTAAAGATGGTGTAGTTTATAAAGATGTTGATAAAACCATTAAAAATTACAAATTTATTTCTCGCAAAACCTTAAAAAGCCTTGCTGATACTGCCGTCCAAATGCTAGATAATATGCAAAAATTGCATGATTAATTATTCTTGTTATAAAAATTTAAGTTGTTGTTTATTAAATGCTCTTTGCTAGCTTATAAATTCAACTAATAAATCGCTTGTTAATTTTTGTTTCTAAGCAAGCGGTTGAGCACAACTACCTTTAGATTTAAAACTATTTGTAAATCTAGTTTTTTATCTATAAAAGAATAAACTTCTGTAACAAAAAAATTACATTATAGGTTTCGTAAACCTAATTCATAAAAACAAAATAGTTGTCTTAACGTTTAGTAAATTGAGGACTTCTTCTTGCCCCATATTTACCATATTTTTTACGTTCTTTAACTCTTGAATCTCTTGTAACTAGCTTTGCTTTCTTTAAAGCAGTTTTTAGCTCTTTATTAGAAACAACTAAGGCTCTAGCAATACCTAATCTAATTGCTCCAGCTTGACCTTTAAAACCACCACCTAAAACTTTCACATGAACATCAAAGTTTTTAGTATTTTCAGTTAATTCTAAAGGTTGTAACATATCTTGGATCACTAAGCGATTAGGAAAATATTGAGCAGGAGTTTTACCATTAATTAAAATCTTGCCAGTTCCTGGAATAAGCAATACTTTAGCAACTGAACTTTTTCTTCGACCTAAGCCTTTGTATTCAACTTCATTTCTCATGGACAACTTCCTACTTTCCTACCTTAATTAGTTGAGGTTTTTGAGCATCATGCTTATCAGTTTCTTTTTTATAAGCATGTAATTTAGTAATAATTTTATTACTTAATCTGTTTTTAGGTAGCATTCCTTTAATAGCTCTTGTAACTAATTCATCACTATATTTGGCAAGCATCACTTTTCCACTTCTTTTTCTTAGCCCACCAATAAAACCTGAATGATCATACCAAAATTTATCTTCTTTTTTATTAGCAGTCAAAATAACTTTATCACAATTAGTGATAATTAAATAATCGCCACAGTCAACATTAGGAGTAAAATCAATTTTGTTTTTACCACGTAAAATATTCGCAGCTTTGACGGCTAACTTGCCTAACACTACACCACTAGCGTCAATTTTATATCATTGGCGTTTAATTTCTTTTGGTTTTAGCATCGTTGTCTTTTGCATAATCACTATTTTTCTATTTTAACACAAATTAGTATTCTTTTTTGTACATTTCATTACCGAGTTTAATAATTTCTTCACTAGACATTAAACTAGTACCAATAGGAAGCAATTTCCCCAACATAACATTCTCTTTTAATCCAGTAAGGTTGTCATATTCTGCTTTAACTGCTGCATCAGTTAGAATTTTTTTGGTATCTTGGAAACTTGCTGCAGCAAGGAATGAACCAGATTTAGTGGTTGCTACATTGTCTAGTCCAAAGATAATATTAGTTGCCGTTGGTAAATTAACATTTTTCTTGTTTTTCAACATTTGATTAATTTCATTAGCAAAAGTGTTCTCTTCAACAACTTCACCAATAAAGAAACGACTATCACCAGGATAACTAATTTTTAATTTATTGGTTAGTTGTCTAATGATGATTTCAATATATTTATCTGAAATTTCAATACCTTGGATACGATAAACTTTTTGTACTTCTTTAATTAAATAATCTCTTACTTTAGCAATACCAGAGATTTGAAGAAGTTGCTTCATGTTGATTGCCCCTTCAGTTAATTTATCACCAGCATTAACTTCTTCATTCTTTTCAACTCGTAATACTGCTCTTAGAGAATTAACAACATGAGCAAGCTCTTCATTAGTTTTACTATTTTTAACATAAATGATTGGACCGCTTTCAGTTCATTCAATTTTTGAGACTTTTCCAGAGATTTTAGCAATGACTGCTACTTCATTTTCTCTTGGTGGAACCATATCAAATAATTGTTTTAAACGTTCAAAGCCTTGAGCAATGTTACTTTCACCAGCTGCCCCCCCTGTGTGGAAAGTACGCATAGTAAGCTGTGTACCAGGTTCACCAATAGATTGAGCAGCTACTACTCCAATTGCTGAACCAATGGCAATTGGTTTATTAGTTGCTAAGTCATTACCAAAACATTTTTGGCAAACTCCATTAGTACATTTACAATGTAAAACTGATCTTACTAATACTTGCTTAATACCAAGGTTTTCAATTTTTTGGGCCATTTCTACTGTAATGATTTCATCTTTTTTTACTAATATTTTGCCATCTTTAGGATTAATAATATTAGCAAAGGCATAACGATTAGCAATACGTTCTCATAGGCTTTCTACTTTTGAATTTTGCTTTGCATCAACGATAGCTTCAACTAACAAACCTTTAGTTGTATGACAATCTTCTTCTTTAACAATAATTTCTTGAGCAGCATCAACTAATTTTCTAGTCATATAACCAGATTTAGAAGTTTTCATCGCTGTGTCGGCCATCCCTTTTCTTGCCCCATATGATGAATTAAAATATTCAGAAACAGTTAAACCTTCTAGGAAATTATGTTTAATTGGTGTTTCAATAGTGTCTTTAACAACATTAGATTTAGTTTTTTGGTCATAGTTATACGATTTTGACATCAATCCCCGCATACCAAGCAATTGGGTAAATTGACTTACATTACCTCTTGCTCCAGAATTTGCCATGATAACTACTGAGTTATCTTGGTATTTTTCATCATGCATAATTTTGTCAATATCATTAGTAACATGATCTTTAACTTTTGCCCAAAGACTGACTACTTTGGTGTATCTTTCATCATCAGTTAATAAACCTTTTTCAAATTGGCGTTTTAAGCTAACAACTTTTTCATCAGCATCTTTAAAGTAATTAACCTTGTCATGATAAATTGGTAAATCGAAAGCAGAAATAGTAATTGAAGATTTGGTTGAGTATTCAAAGCCAATATCTTTAATAGCATCCATAGTTTTAGCCACCACTTCAATTGGAAATTTCTTATAAAGAATGTTAACAATGTTTTGTAAGGTTTTCTTACTATAAGGCAAGGAAGTGGTAATTTTTTTAATTCATTCATGAACATTTTGTCCCATTGGTACTAAATGTGTTTTTGGCACATTACCAATATCACTAGCATTGTTCATGTATGGCATAGAAGTTGGGAAAATACTATTGAAAATTATCTTACCAACAGTAGTTAATAAGATATGGTTAGATGGTAAACCTTTATCTAAATAGTTGTTGGTACTAATCCCGACAATGGCATGTAAATTAACTTGTTTTAATTCGTAAGCTTTAATAGCCTCTTGAACTGTGGCAAAAATTGTTCCTTCGCCTTGTTGTTTTCTAACACATTTAGAAATATAAAACACTCCTAGAATCATGTCTTGAGTTGGAGTAACAACAGGTTTGCCATCTTTTGGTCCTAAAATGTGTCAAGAAGCTAATAAAATACTTCTTGCTTCAGCAATAGCTTCTTTAGAAAGAGGAACATAAACACCCATTTGATCCCCATCAAAATCAGCATTAAAGGCAGTGGTAACTAATGGATGTAATCTAATAGCCTTACCATCAACAATTTTTGGTTCAAAAGCTTGAACAGATAAACGGTGTAATGTCGGTGCACGATTTAATAATACTGGATGTTGTTTAACTACTTTTTCTAGAATTTGGAAAATTACATCGTGTTGCTGTAAAATTAATTTTTCTGCTTGTTTAATGTTGGAAGCAATTGGTTGCTTTTCAATACCATTTTCATCATATCTAGTAATAAGCTCATGAATAATATAAGGTTTAAATAATTGGATAGCCATAATTGCTGGCAAACCAACTTGGTACATTTTTAATTCTGGACCAACAACAATTACTGAACGGCCTGAGAAGTCAACACGTTTACCAAGTAAATTTTGACGGAATAAACCTTGTTTACCTTTTAAATGATCAGTTAAAGATTTTAATGGTCGATGATCTTTTGAAACACTTGGTTTAGATCTTGAAGCATTATCAAATAAAGCATCAACTGATTCTTGTAACATTCTTCTTTCATTATCAAGCATGATTTCAGGTGTTCTATCATCCATTAATCTTTTTAATCTTTGGTTACGAATAATTAGTTTTCGATAGAAAGTGTTAATATCACTAGCAGTGAAACGACCATTTTCTAGTTTAACAATTGGTCTAGTATCTGGTGGAGTAACTGGAATAACATCAAACACCATTCATTCTGGTTTAATATGAGAATTAATAAACCATTTTACTACTTCTAAACGTGACATTAAACGTTTAAATTGTAAACTTGATGGGGTAGTTTTCTTTAGGGCATTAGTAATATCTCTTGATTCTTTACTAAGATTAATTTCTTGTAATAATTGTTTAATTGCTAAAGAACCAGTACCAATTTTAATCCCTGAATATTTTTCAATTAAACCAAAGATATATTTGGTTTCAAAAACTAAGTTTTGGTTTCTAATAGCTTCAACATATTGGCTAATTTCTTCTAAGTCTTGTGATAATTCAATAGCTTTTTTAGAATTAGAATGAGTGTGTTTCAAAGAAGCACTAATCATATCTTTAATTTTGCTTAAAACATTAGCAATTTTAGTTCTTGCTTCTTGATTAGTTTTAAGATCTGCAGCAATGGGAATAATTTGTTTAGCATGATAGAAAGAAGCAAATTCTTTACTATCGTTTTTCAAAACAACACTATTAACAAAATAGATAATTTGCTCTACTTCTTTGTAACTCATGTTCAATAATAAAGCAATTTTTGATGGGTTAGGAAGTTCTTTAGCCATTCATATATGAGTACATGGATAGTTAAGTTTAATACAACTCATTCGTTCACGTCTAACAATAGATTCAATAATTTCTACACCACATTTTTCACAAACTTTACCACGATATTTTACTTTTTTGTACTTACCACAAGCACATTCGAAGTTTTTTTCTGGACCAAAGATTTTTTCACAGAATAAACCATCTGGTTCTGGTTTAAAAGTTTTGTAATTAATGGTTTCAGATTTAGTTACTTCTGTGCCTCTAGCCCATTTTAAAATTTGTTCTGGACTTGCTAAACTAATTTGTAATCTTTGAATATCATTTAAATTAATACGTGCCATATCTTATTACCTTCCTTCCTTTACAATAAATCAAATTCATTATCATCAACATCAGTTGTCTCAACTTGCTGTACAACGTTTTCTTCTTTTTGTTCTTGCTTGATATATTCTTCATCATCATTAACACTAGTAAAGTCATTAATATCTTGTTTATGGTTTTTACCATCAAACACAGAAATAGCTAAACCTAAACCTTGTAGTTGTTTAGTTAGTAAAACAAAAGAATTAGGAATACTTGCTTTAGGAATATTTTTGCCTTTGACAATATTATTGTATGTTCAATTACGTCCATGAACATCATCTGACTTAATTGTTAAAAGTTCTTGTAAATTATGAGTTGCACCATAAGCTTCAAGAGCTCAAACTTCCATTTCCCCAAATCTTTGACCACCATTTTGGCTCTTACCACCAAGTGGTTGTTGAGTAACTTTAGAATATGGGCCGCAAGCACGAGCATGAATTTTATCTTCCACCATGTGGTCTAGTTTTAACATGTACATGATTCCAATCGTAATATCACCAGGGAACGGTTCACCAGTTTGACCATCAATAAGTTTAACTTTTGCTTTTGTTTTAGCTAGATCAACACCACTTTCTTTTAAAGCATCTGCAATATCACCAAGTTTTGCTCCACTAAACACTGGGGTAGCAGCTTTAAATGATAAATCTTCAATACATAAACCACATTTATTTAAAATAATGGTTAAATCCAAATTAGTCAATTTGGTTGCATTAGTAATATTGTTACTTTCTAAGTATTTCTTAGTAATATTTTTGAAAATAGCAGCTTTTTCAATATTTAGACCAAACATTTGCGAGAAAACTTTTGGACTTTCGTTATTTTTGATTAAATCAATGATTTGTTTTTTCACAAGGTTTCTCATTGCTCAACCTAAATGAACTTCAAGAATTTGTCCTAAGTTCATACGACTTGGTACCCCTAAAGGAGAAAGTAAAATATCAATTGGTGTTCCATCTTCAAGATGTGGCATATCTTCAACTGGAACAATTTTTGAAATGGTCCCTTTATTACCATGACGTCCTGACATCTTGTCACCAATTTGTAACTTACGTTTTTGAGCAATGTAAATTTTAATTCTTTCAATTACACCGTCATCTAGTAAGTCACCATCAATACTCTTAAAACGTTTAACCCCAATAACAATTCCCCCTTCACCATGTTTAACACTTAAAGATGAATCTCGATAACCATGAGATTTGTTACCAAAAATGACATTTAATAATTTTTCTTCTGGTGAATATTCCACAAAACCTTTTGGTGAAATTTTACCAACTAAAATATCACCTTCTTTAACTTCTGCACCAATCATGATAATTCCATCACTATCAAGGTAATTTTTTACATCATTACTAACATTTGGTAAGTCTCTAGTAATTTCTTCATCACCATTTTTAGTTTGAACAACATCACAAGTATATTCATTAATTTCAATTGATGTGTACACATCATCTTGAACTAATTTGCTTGAAACAATGATTGCATCTTCAAAGTTATAACCATGTCATGTAAGATAAGCAATAAGTGGGTTACGACCAATAGCAAGTTCTCCATTAAACATAGCTGGTCCATCAGCTAACACTTGATCAGCTTTAACATTTTCACCTAAATTAACAATTGGAGTTTGGTTATTACAAGTGTTTTGGTTAGTCTTACGATATTTAATCAATTTGTATTTTTCATTCTTGCCATTTTTGCATGAAATAGTAATGTGTTTACTATCTACTTCACTAACCACTCCATCGTTTTCCGCCACTATACTCACACCAGAATCATGAGCAATTTTATATTCAGCACCAGTTCCAACAATTGGTGCATATGGTTTTAATAAAGGCACGGCTTGACGTTGCATATTGGCCCCCATTAATGCTCTTGCCGAGTCATCATTTTCTAAGAATGGAATAGCAGATGCTGCAATAGAAACAACTTGACGTGGGCAGATATCAATGTAGTTAATTTGTTTAACATCATACATTTCTTGCATTCCACGGTAACGTCCAACAATTTTCTTTTGTAATATCCTACCATTGTTATCATGATCAACATGAGAATCACAAATAACATATTCATCTTCTTCAGAAGCGTTCATTCATCTAATTTCATTAGTAATTACTCCATCTTTAACAACATAGTAAGGACTAATTAAAAAACCGTGTTCATCAACTTTAGCAAAACTTGATAAAGACATGATCAAACCAATGTTCATACCTTCAGGAGTTTCAATTGGACAAATTCTTCCGTAGTGACTATAGTGAACATCACGGACAGCTAAGTTAGGGTCATCTCTTCTAATTCCACCATCACCCATAGCAGAAATACGACGTTTGTTAGTTAATTCAGAAAGAGGATTTTGTTGATCAATAAATTGGGTTAATTGGTAAGTATTAAAAAAAGTTTTGAACACTCGTTCAAAAGGTTTGTGATTAACCACAGATTTGATAGTAGCTTTCAAAGCACGTTTTGCTTTTTGTTCATCATTCATAGTCGGAGTAGCTAAAGAAGCAAGTTTGTCTTTAATATGTTTTTCTACTCTTGCCATACCAGCAACTAACTTATTACGAAGTTGTTCATGAATTAACTTAACACGTTTATTACCTAAATGATCAATGTCATCATATGAGCCAACATTGTATGGTAAGTTAATAGCATAAGAGATCATAGCAATGATGTCTGAAATTAATAAAGTAGGAGTAAAATCACTAGTGTCAATACCAATGACACTAATACTATCATTTGATTTAGTATTATCAGCATAAATATCTACTGATTCAACATACACTTCATCATTTAGTTTGCCATGATACTTAGGATATTGTGAGCCTTTGTTAAGTTTGAAAGTTTTACGAATATCTAATTCGTTTTTAGCAATTTTACTTTTAAAGATGTCAAGTTGTTCTTTGTTGATCAAGGCACCTTTTTTCAAAACAACTTTGCCTTTTCTATCTAAAATATCTTTAGCTAAAACTTTTTGATAAATACGTTCAGAAATTCTTAATTTATGGTTTAGTTTAGCTCTACCTGCTGAAGATAAATCAAAATATTTCTTTTCAAGGAAATGACGTAAGAAAAAATCTTGATAACAGAAATCTTTGTTTTTCAAACTAATACTTTCAATTGAACGTTTTGAAACACCCAATTGATTCATAATATCCATGGCTGCTTTTTCAGTAATAATTTTATCTAATTGATCATTGATTTCTTCTTTAAAATTGTCAAGTTCTTCTCTAAGTACTTGTAAATCATGTGGAACACATTTTAGTCCTGATTTTTCATATTCAGCTCAACGTGTATCATAAATTCGACGTTTTTTAATTTCAACAGCTTTCAATTTTAAATAGTCAGCAACTAATGCTCTTAATTTGTGATCGATTCAAACACCAGTGTGTTTAACATTAGCATTTTTGTTATCTTCAATTGATTTACGGATTTTTTTAATTTCATCATTTTCCATGATAGTTTCATGAGTATAACAACCATTGAACTTAGAAGAAATAGATTTCTTAATTCCATCAGCAGTTAATGTTTTAGTAATAGTATGAGATTCTTTACCAAAAATATCTCGGATTTGTTTTTGACTAAAACCAATAGCTTTAAGTAATTGTGTTGCTGAGAAAGTTTCCGTAGATTCAGAAGTTGAATTTTTGACAATGACTTTAATTAAACTATTATCATGGTCACGATAATCGATATAAAAATTCATCATTGTCCCTTTTGAAGGTAACAATTCACAAATATATCCTTCTACTACTTTTTTCTTTCTAGCTAATTTAATTTGTGATTTAGTTAGGATATAAGCCCCAGGACTACGCACAATTTGAGAAATAACAAATTTTTCTGTTCCATTAATGATAAAAGTTCCACTATTGGTCATCATAGGAATTTTGGCAAAAAAGACACCATCATGAGGGTTTTTATCTTTTTTAGAAGACTTTTGTCTTTTAATTTCGCCTGTATCTTTATTAACAAGTTCTAAATCAACATATAACACCTTACCATAAGTTTGAGATTTGTATCTTGCTTCTTCTTCAGTAAATTTACCATCATAAAATTTAATTCCTTTGTATCTTACTTCGTAAGATAAATTTTTAGGGTGATTAATTGGAAAATACATTTCAATTAATTTTGGTAAATCATTTTTTAAAAATTGTTCATAAGATTTTTTTTGTATTTCCAATAAATTCGGACCATCAAAATTAACAGGTTGCTTATTGTAGTCTCTACGTGTAACTAAATGTGCAATTTCCCTGTCAACAAATCTACTTTTTCCCACCGTGCTACTCCTTGAAACAAAAAACTAAAACTAAAGCAATATATTATACATAATTTTCATATATATTTAAAAAAATTAAACATGTTTAATTTTATAGAATTAATCGTATAGGATTTTTTAAAAGAAAAAATGTTACAAAATTTATTCTTTTATTTTATTTTGTTTTTTTCAAAGTTCAGTTTTAGAAACCATTTCGTATCTAAAATCATATTTTTCAAAATGATATTCTTTAAAAGATTCATCATACCCAACTTTTGTCTTAATTCATGCACTAAAATATATCACAGTATACAAAAACAATGGTGCATTTATGAACAAGTACAAACATAATACGGCAACACGAATACTTTCAAAATTATTTAACAAGTAAATACTAGTGAAAATATATAAAATGGTTGTTACTAAAATGATTAAAAATTGTGATCAACAGCTTTTAAAATAAGGTGCTCAATTAAATTTAGCTAAATTTGTAGATTTTTTGTTACAAATTTAAAAGCAAATGAATTCTTTTTTACCTTTCTCTTTTTAAAAAGCGAATAGATAACAATGTGAAAAATACGATGGTGCCATAGAGCTGTTTCTATAAACAATGCGAATAAGAAAAACTGGAATAAAATTTTAATTGGTAACTTATAGTAAATAATGAATGATAAAAAAATCAAAATATAGAAGATCGCACATACAAACCAAAATAGTATTGTCAAAGAATTTATTTTAATAACTAATGGTTCCAAATTACTATCATTTAAAAGAATTATTCAAATAATACTTTTAAAAATAAAAAGAAAATATTGAACTGGCATGATTACAGTAATGAATAAATACATACTTTTAAAAGCTAATGCAGCATTTTTTTCTGCAAATTTTCCTGGAGCAACATTTCTTTGAAGAAAAATATCACCTGTGTGTCACTTCAATTTTTGATTTTTTATTCCAATAATTGTTTGAGGAGACAACTTCGCAGAAAAACTATAGCAATCAGTGTAAACTATCATATTGTTTTTTGTCCATCAAAAACCCCTTGCTGCATCACAAACAGTACATTCAATTTCTTCTAATGGAATTTGTGCTAATGAGGAAACTTTATACATAGCACATCAACCATTTACAAGTGTTGAATTCGTACTATTAAACATACCAGAACCAGTACCAAATGTTTCATTGTATTGTGAAAATTTTGAATATAAATAGCTTAAAACATTTCTCGCACCATAAAAACTACCATTGGCAATTACACAAGCTATTTTTGCATTATTAATTAATGGTGATTTAAAATAGCAAAGAGCATTGTAAACAAAATTTGGAGTAACAATACTACTTGAATCATTTTCAAAGATGTAATCATATTGATGCCCATACTTTGAAAGAAAGTAATAAATATTACCAATTTTAGTGGGATGAGCTTTTTTATGATTAGGATCACGCTGCAATAAGTGAAAATTATGCGATTTACAAAAAGCTTTAATTTCTTGTTGTATTTCTGGTTTAGAAGAATCATCAATAATTCATATATCAATATTTTGATATGTTTGTTTTGCAGTTTGCAAAATAGTGTTAGGAAGAAAATCGTTGCATACTGGAATAAGCATAACGACTTTATCCTTCCATCTTTTTGAATCAACACAAGAATTAATAATTTTAGCTTGTTCATTAAGTAAATGTGGATATCATTTTTTATAAGTCAAATACGTAATTGATACTCTAAATATGAGATAAAGAGAAATTGCAATACATAACAATTCAAAAATAAGCAACAAAATAAAAATAACAATAGCAGTTTTTTTACCAATAGTTATTCCATTACTAACTAAATTTTCAATGATAATTTGCAAATTTGAACTATGGCTATTTTTATAATTAAAAATATCTGGATGCAAAAAAATAAATAAGAAAACACTAATGCTTATAAAAACTGCAAGGATTAGAGCTATAAAGTTGTATTTGTTTAATCTATTAGTTTTTTTATTTAAAAAAAATTTTTCATTATTCATTATAAGGTTTGTTAAGTTTATTTTTTTAAGTTAAATTATATGATTAATTTTCATTGCAGCCAGTCAGTCGTTCCAAATATCCCATTGGTTGCAAAAAAAATAAAAAATTTTTAATCATTTTAATTAAAACACCTGCCGAAAATAAATAATTGTTTATTCACAAAGCAATGTAAAATATAAACATATCGACTTGGAGATAAAAATTAATGTTCACAGATAAAAATATTCTTGTTGGTTTAAGTGGAAGTCAAGAACTAACGAAATTAATTGCGAAGCACTTAAAAACAACCCCAGCAAAAACTTTAATCAAACATTTTGCTGATGGTGAAACAATGGTAAAACCAGAAGTGCCAGTAAGAAATAAAAATGTCTTTATTGTTCAAGCAACTTCTAAACCGGTTAATGAAAACATTATGGAATTATTAATTGCTATTGATGCATTTAGGAGAGCATCAGCAAAAGCAATTAATGTTATCATTCCGTACTATGGTTATGCTAGACAAGACAGAAAAACTTTAGGTCGCGAACCCATTACATCAAAATTGGTGGCTGATTTGATTGTTAAAGCTGGAGCAACAAGAGTTTGTATTGTTGATGTCCATGCTGAACAAATTCAAGGTTTTTTTGAAATTCCTGTTGATACCATATCAGCTTCTTATATGCTTATGGGTTCAATTCTGAAAGGAAAATCCAAAAAAAATACTGTAGTTGTTTCACCAGACTATGGTGGTGTTAAAAGAGCAAGAAGAATTAGCGTCGAATACAACCTACCAATGGCTATTCTAGACAAAAGAAGACCAAAACCTAATGTAGCAGAAATAACTAATGTATTAGGTGATGTTAAAAATAAGGATTGTATTATTCTTGATGACATTATTGATACTGGTGGAACAATCCTTGCTGCTTGTAATATTTTAAAGAAAAAAGGAGCAAGAAATGTTATTGTTGGTGCTAGTCATGGGGTTTTTTCTAATGCTGCATCCAATAAATTTCAACAAGCAATTAAAAAGAAAATTATTGAACATATCTACATTTCTAACACTATCGATAATGTCTACAACTTAAAGATAAAAAAATTAGAAATAGTGGATATTTCTAAATTCTTAGCAGAAATTATCCAAGTTTATACTTTATCTTCTTGTGGCTCCATTTCAAAAATTTATTCAAAAACTAAACACTAATCATATATCATTGTAGTTAATAAATTAAGAGGTGAATAAAATGAGAAAAATTATTGCTAAAAACGGTCCTCAAGCTCTTGGGCCATATGTTCATGCTATTGAGGCAAATGGAGTTTTATATGTTTCAGGTTGCGTACCAATTAATCCAAGTGTAGGTAAAGTAGATGCTACAGACATTAAAGGACAAACTAAACAAGCCTTAGCTAATATTGAAACAATATTAAAAGAAGCTGGTTATGTTAAAGAACATATTGTTAAATGTAATGTTTTTTTAACTAACTTAAATGACTTTGCTGATTTTAATACCGTTTATGCTGACTTCTTTGCTGGTCACAAACCTGCAAGAGTTTGTGTAGAAGTTTCTAAAATTGCTGGTGGTAGTTTAGTAGAAATTGATGCAACAGCAGTAAAATAAAATATTTTTGTGTAAATATTTTAATATAATGATTTCCATAATACACATTGGTGCTTAGCTGTGCCAATGTGTATTTTTATAGATAAACAAAATGAGGTATTTATGGCTAGTAATCAAATTAAGCTAATTGTTGAAGAAATTGCCAATACAAAGCAAATTCCTGTTCCAACAGTAGTTAAAGCTTTTGAAGACGCAATGCAAAAGGCATATTCTAAAGAATTCCCTGAAGAAGTTTGTGAGGTTACTATTGATCTTGACTCTGGTAAGATCAATTTACATAAGATCTTTGATGTTGTAGAAAATAACAAACAAGATCTTAATGAATATTTTGAAATTACTTTAGACGAAGCCAAGAAAAAAGATCCAAGTTTAAAAGTTGGTGATAAGTGAAAAGAAAAATTTGATATTCAGAGTCTTGAAAGAAGAGTAGTTTTACATATGTTACAAGTCTTTAAACATGGTGTAGTTATTGAATCAAATAAAAACACTTATCATGAATGGATTAGTAAAAAAGGTTCAGTTATTTATGCTGAAGTAGAAAAATATGATGCTAAAGCTAAAGTGGCTACAATCAACTTAGGTAAAACTTTTGGTTTTATGCCAAAAGTAGAATCTAACCCGGAAGATAAATTTCTTATTCCAGGCAAAAAATATAAATTTGTCATTAAAGATGTTTTACAACAAAGTAAAGGATGGCCCATTGTTTTATCTAGAGCTGATGGAGGGATTATTAAAGACCTTCTAAGTGCCAACATCCCAGAAATTGAAAACAAACAAATTGATATTGTTCAAATTGCTAGAGTTGCTGGATTTAAATCTAAAGTAGTAGTTAAATCTAATGTTAAAAGCCTTGATCCTGTTGGTGCTTGTATTGGTACTAAAGCCGATAGAATCAAAGCCATCTTAGAAGAAATGGGCAATGAAAAGATTGAATTTGTTGAATATGATGAAAATATTGGTCAATTTATTGCCAATTGTGCTAATCCAGCTGTTTTATATGGATATACCATTATTCCTGCCAAAACTGAAAAAGATGAACAAACTGGAGTAGAAAAAGAAATAGAAAGAAAAAAGATTATCTTAGTTATTGACCAATATAAATTAGCTTTATTAATTGGTCTAAAAGGTAATAATGTTAAATTACTTTCACAATTACTTAATGCTGATGTAGATGTTATTTCTATTGAAGATGCTGAAGAATATAACTTAACTATCACCAAAGCACCAATGCCTAAACATTCTGTTTCCACAAATGGCAACAAAACAGCTAAAGCACCAAGTAAATTTTCTAGCGCTTACAATAAATACCATGGTGATTCAACTATGGACATTATTAATCAAATGAAAGACTTTGGCGATAATGAAGAACCAGTTATAGAAAATGCAAAGCAAGAAGAAAGTGATGATAAACCAATTCTTGATGTAGATACTAAAAATTTAGATTCTTTCTTAGAAGATATTGAAAAGCAAACAAGCGATGCCCGCAAAAAAAATAATTAATCAACGTACTTGTCTAGTTACTAGACAAAAACTAAATAAAAATCAATTAATTAGATTGGTTAAAATTAACGATTGTTTAATAATTGACAAAGAACAAAACAAACAAGGAAGAGGATATTACATAAGCAAACAACCAAACATACTAGAAATTCCTAACTTAGCAAAAATCCTTAGCAATAGAACCAAAACCAAAAATAATGACAAAATCATTGAACAATTAAAAGAAATTATTAAGTAAAGGAGGCAAAATTATGGCAAAGCAAAAATTTCATGATACCAGACGATCAATTGATATTAAAAAAGAAATTAAACAAATAAAAATAGGAATCCAGAACAATGTATTTGTTTTTACTGGTCCTTTATCAATTAATGACTTTGCTAAACAATTAAATAAACCTTCTGCCGAAATTATTAAGTATTTCTTTATGAAAGGAAAAATGTATTCCTTAAACCACCTTTTAACAGAAGAAGAAATGGGTGAAGTGTGCTTAGAATACAATTATGACTTTGAAAAGAAAATTCAACTTGATGAAACTAACGTTCTTGAACATTTAAATGTTCAAGATAGTGCAAGTGATCAAGTGAAACGCCCGCCAATTGTTACTATTATGGGGCATGTTGACCATGGCAAAACTACTTTATTAGATACAATTAGAAAATCCCACATTGTTGCTTCAGAGTTTGGGGGGATTACTCAACATATTGGAGCTTATCAAATAAATAGAAGCAATAATCCTATAACCTTTATTGATACTCCTGGTCATGAAGCTTTTACAAAACTTCGTGCTAGAGGAGCAAGTATTACTGACATTGTTGTTTTAGTAGTAGCTGCTAACGATGGAATTAAACCTCAAACTGAAGAGGCTATTGACCATGCTAAAGCAGCTAAAGTACCAATCATCGTTTTCATTAATAAAACTGACTTACCTGACATTAATATTGATAAAATAATGAATCAACTTTCTGAAAAAGGATTAGTTAATGAAGAGTGAGGTGGCGATACCATCTTTGTTCAAGGCTCTGCCTTAAAAAACCAAGGAATTGATAAATTATTGGATGCTATTATTGCTGTATCTGATATGCTTGAATTAAAAGCTAATCCAAATCGTGATGGTTATGGTGTAGTGCTTGAAGCTAATATGAACAAAGGGTTAGGGCCAATTGCCACCTTAATTGTACAAAACGGAACTATTGTTAAGGGTGATTTTATTGTTGCAGGTGAAGCTTATGGTCGAGCAAGAGTAATTTTTGATGACTGTGGCAAAGAACTAATAAAAGCTACTCCAAGCCAACCAATTAAAATAATTGGTTTGAGTGAACCACCACAAGCTGGAAACAAATGATTAGTAATGAAAGATGAAGAGCTAGCTAAGAATATCGCTAAAAAAATTAAAGATAAACAAATCAATTTTCTACGTACTCAAGCTATTACTAAACAAATAAATAGCTCTGATAAAGATAAAAACTTAAATGTGATTATTAAATGTGATGTGCAAGGATCATTAGAAGCCATTAAAGCTATGTTAGAAAACATTACTGTTAAAGGGGCAAAAGTTAATCTTATCCGTAGTGCTTTGGGAGCTATTACTGAAAGTGACGTCCAACTTGCCAAAGCTTCTAAAGCAATCATTATTGGTTTTAATGTGAAACCAATTAAGAATATTAAAGATTTAGCTCAAGAGCAAGCTATACAAATTTATTTCTATAACATTATTTACAAGTTGAAAGAAGCTATCGAAGATATGCTATATGGAACTTTAGAACCAATTGTTGTCGAAGAAGATATTGGCGAAGCAGAAGTAAAACAAATATGAAAACATTCAACAATTGGTACGATATGTGGTGTTAGCATTACTTCAGGAAAAATTTTACGTAATGCTAAAGCAAGAATCATTAGAAATGGTAGTGTTATTTATGCCAATACTATTGCTAGTATGCAACATGGCAAAGAAATAGTCAATGAAATGTCTGCTGGTAAAGAATGTGGCATTGTTATTAATAATTTTAATGATATTAAAATCGGTGATATTATCCAAATATTTAAAGAGACCAATAAACAAGCAAAGGATGTTTTAGATGCAACAAAACAATAAAAAGAATTACCGCCACGACCATATTCAAAAACAAATTATGGTTATTCTTAACGAAACATTACATGATGAAATTTATGATAATATAGTTAAACTAGCCACTTTTACTGAAACTCGTTTAACAAGTGACTATAGCACTTGTACTGTTTTTGTCGATACTTATGACCGAAAAAAAATTGATAGTGTTATTAAAGCAGTTGAAAAAGCTAAAGGTGTTTTTAAAACTCAACTAGCAAAAAAAATGACCATTAGAAAAATCCCGAATCTAAATTTTGTTAAAGATTGTTCTATTGACCGAGTCTTAAAAATTGAAAAAATTATTCAAGAAATAAATAAAAAAAAATAAAAGGATATTGAACCCTTTTATTTTTTTTATTGCACACAATAAATTATTTTTTCTTCAATTGTGATGTATAAAGTCTTTTTCCAACAATACGTTTCAGCTTGCCTCTAGTAGCAAATTTACCAGATTCTCCAGGAATTGGTTGTGTCATTAAATCAATAGTTTCTTTGAAACCTCATTTTAATGAACGCATTGACAAGAATACAATGAAAGAAGTAATTAACATTCCAACAATAACACATGCAGAAATTGTCATCCCTACACCATAAGGAGTTAGACCAACAATATTTTCTTGACTTTCATCTCATAAAATTCATTCACCATCATATAAAACATTAGCTGCAAAATCTCTGATGCCAAAGAATGATGAAAATTGCATAAGCATAAGTACAACAACAAATGCAATTGTTATGATTATTGACAAAAGAACAAAAAATCTTTTACCAGCATCTGTACTTTGCAACTTATCAATTCTTTTTTGACGTTCTTCTTTTGAAATAAATGGCATTATTTTTTTACCTTTCCCTTGTTTACGTCTAATAAACAAATGATTATTTTTAATATATTATATACAGTATCCACAGTGCGTAAAAATATTTTTTACAATATCGCTTTTTATGTAGCAAAAATATTGTAATGTTGCAAAACAACACAAAACGATGACTTTGATTATGATTGTATTTTTACACAGCTAGTTTGAAAACAAAAAATTATTCTAATATTTTTTTCAATCAATTAAAAAAATGCTGATCAACTTTATAAGCACTATTGAATGAATACTCAATAAAATTCACAATTTGATCGAATAATTCAGTTGATGAATATCTGATTTCATCAAAATGATTAAAATAATAAGAATAAATTTTATTAACAATTTGATTGGCAATATTTTCTTTAGTAGTTTCTTTAAAAAACATTGCTTGTAAATCTTGACTTACTTTACGCATTAAATCATTATCAACAAGTTGAAATTGACTTTGAGGATTAATTTTGGTAGTTTTACTAAAATTACTATTTAAAAAAACAAAATCATAGTCAAGATCATAGCTTTTAAAAATGTTTAAAAAATTAATTTTTAGGTCATTACTAATATTCTCATCTAGAAAAACTGTTTGTAATTTCAAAAAATCATTTTGGTTAAATGATTTGGCATATTTTTGCAATAAGGTATCTAGAATAACTAGGTCATAACATTTAGTGATAAACATTTTTAACAAATCAGCTTTAGAACTATTTGCTAAAAAATTACTTTGTTCTTTTTGCTTGATAAACTTAGTTAATTGGATGATCATAGTATTGATCATATTTTGTTGCTCAATATTAAATAATGGATTTTTTTGTTCCTGCATTAATAAAGCTAGTGCTTCAGACTCTTTTTCAGACAAAATTAATTTTTTTATTTGATCATGAAAATTTTTAAAACTATCTTTTTTTGACATATTTATTTGCGTTATCCATCATTTGTCTCAATGTATCATTATTATATTTGGTAAACAAATCACTGTTTTTGATAAAGTCAACTAAAAAAGAACTAATTTTAAGCGATTGATTAATCAATTTTTTAGGATAAAGCATAGATTGGCAATGTTGTTGAAACTCATGTAAATCTAGTTTTTTAATGTGTTTTAATTTATTGTCAAGAAATATACCTCTGACATCTAAATCTAAATCAATATATTTAATAGTTTCATCCTCAAAGATGAAAGGAGTAGCAACATTAAAGTAAAAAATAGTCTTGTTTTGTAATGGTGCACAAGTAACAAACAAATTGTATCACTCATCTTTAAATAAAATTAAATATGAAGCCTCATTAGCATAGAAATGATAAAACTTTTGATTCTTACCCTGGCTGATTATCCTTACCTTTTCCAAACTTAAAACTACTACTTTGTTGTCTATATGAATAATTTTTGGGAACTCAATGGTTCGGTATAAGCAACCATTAAACTTGTACGCATGTACGGAAACTTTATGGTTTACTTTCATAACAAATACCTTGCTTTAAAAAAACAAGCTATGTGTTGATTATACAAGATTAAATTGTTTGACCTTTTTGGAATTGAATAGTATAAAGTTTATAGTAAAAACCTTTTTTAGCCATTAATTGATCATGTTTACCTGATTCAATAATTTGCCCATTGTTCAAAACTAAAATATTATCAGCATTTTTAATGGTGCTTAATCTATGAGCAATAATTAAACAAGTTTTGTGTGCCATTAATTTATCCATAGTTTTTTGAATTAATAATTCAGTCTTAGTATCAATAGATGAGGTAGCTTCATCTAAAACAATAATTGGAGTGTTAGCTAAAAAGGCCCTTGTTAAGGCTAAAAGCTGTCTTTCTCCACTAGAAAGATTTGAACCATTATCTTTTAAGATTGTGTCATAACCCTGTGGTAAACGCATAATAGTATCGTGAATACATAATTCTTTAGCAACAGCAATAATTTGATTATCAGTAATATGCAAATTACCATACTTTAAGTTTTGTTTGATTGATTCACCAAACAAGAAAGTATCTTGCATGACAATTGTAATGTGCTTACGCAAACTTCTTCTAGTAATCAGTTCAATTGGTTGACCATCAATAGTTAATTGTCCTGAAGTTAAATCATAGAATTTAGTAATAATGTTAGCTAAAGTAGTTTTACCTGAACCTGTCGGTCCAACTAAAGCAATAGTTTGTCTTGGTAAAACTTCAAAGTTTAAGTCTTTTAAAACTATTTTATTTGGTTGATAACCAAAACACAAGTTTTTGGCAATAATATTACCTTTGATCTTGACAAGATCAACCGCTTTTTGATCTTCTACTTCATCAGGAGTATTAAGAATGTCAATTATTCTTTGGCCTGAAGCAATAGCTAAAAATAAATGACCAAAACCAGAAATAATTGAGTTAAAAGAGTTAGTAAAACTTCTGGCAATACTAATAAATACTACTAAAAGTACAAAAATAGAAAATTGGTGGCCAAAAACATTAAAGTTTTGATGTAAGAAAGGAAAAATAATGTAAATGCTAACTCCAATGGCCGCAATCACAAAAAAAGCAATATTAGTCAAGAAATTGTTTAATGGTACCATTAAATTGCTAGCAGTTTGAGCTAAAATAGAGTCATAAGCTAATTGGTTGTTAGCTTCATCAAATTTTTGTACAAATTTATCTTGCATTTTGAAAACAGAAATAATTTTTACACCAGAAATAATTTCTTCACAGAAAGAATTTAAAGTGGTTAAAGCTTTTTGCTGCTTGACAAATAGTGAAGGGATTTTTTTAGTAATCATTAAGTTGATAAAAATGATTAATGGAATAGTCAATAAAGTTACTAAAGCTAAAAACCAATGAATTAGAAACATCATGATGATGTTACCCAAAATACTAATTGTTCAATAAATGAAGTTACCAAAAAATTGACCAATTAAATTAGAAATGTTTTCCACATCATTTCCCATCTTAGACATGATTTCACCTGATGGTGTGACATCAAAATATTTAATTGGTAATCTTTGCAGTTTTCTAAAGATATCTTTTCGAATGATATAAGCTCCACCTTCAGCAACTTTGGCCATTAAAGCATTTTGAATAAATTGAAAAATATGTGAACATAATGAAAGTATTAACATCATTAAAAAAATGATGACAAAGTTATCGGCAGCATTACTATAACTAACAATATAAAATTGATAGGTATAACCAACTAAGTAAGTAATAACAATAGTAGCAATAGAAGAAATGAAAGCTAAAATAAAAGTTAAAATAAAACGTAATTTAAAGTTTTTAAAATATTTAAGTAGATGTTTAATAACATTAAAAGAAAACTTTGATACTTTTTTAGTTTTTAACATTGTTTAACCCCCTTTCTCCAAGTTGTGATAAGATAATTGAACGATAAATCTTATCACTTTTAGCTAAATCTTCATGTTTACCAACTGATGCTATTTTACCTTTATCCATAACAACAATTAGGTCAGCATTTTTAACTGAAGAAATTCTTTGTGCTACCACAATTAAAGTAGTGTTAGCCATAGCTTTTCTAATTCGATGTTGGAATTTAGCTTCAGTCATCATATCTAATGCTGAAGTCGAGTCATCTAAAATTAGAATCTTAGGATGTCTAATTAAACTCCTTAAAATACATAATCTTTGTTTTTGACCACCAGAGAAGTTTCTTCCTCTCTGATCAACAGTTGAAGATAAACCATTAATTTGTTTAGAAATAAAATCATCAGCGCAAACAATGTGAGCCAATTCCATAATTTCACTATCAGCAATCTTTTCATCAACAAGTTGCATATTGCTTCTAATTGTTCCAGAAAAAAGGAAATTGTCTTGTAAGACAATAGCAATTTTTTGATATAAACTTTCTAAAGAAATGTCTTTTATATTATGACCACCAATAGTAATAATGCCATTAGTTGTGTCATATAGTCTAGTAATTAAATGTACTAGTGATGACTTGCCTGAGGCGGTAGAACCAATAATCCCAATCATTTTACCTTGAGGAATTTTTAAGTTGATGTCATTGAGAACATAAGTATTGTCAGTGGTTTTCTTATAAGAAAAGTCCACATTACTAAATTCAATATCTAAAGCATCATCATCTAAAATAATAGATTTTTTCTTTTCTAAAATAGTTGGATTAGTATCAAAAATTTCTACTATTCTTTTTACTGATGCTCGAGAACGCAAAACATTAATTACCACCATAGAAAAGATTAAAATTGCCCCTAAAATCATCCATAGTAAGTTGATACACAAATAAATTTGTGCTCCATTAGCACTTGGTTGGGTATTAGTTGCTAAAAAAATACATGAAGTGGCAACATAAATAACACAAGCAGTAAAAGGAATTAGTAGAGCAAAATATATTCACAATTTAATATATAAATGCTTTCGACTATGAGAAAAATGGTTAAATCTTTTATCTTGTTCTTGTTCAATTTGAAAAGATCTAACTACTTGCATCCCTAAAATGTTTTCTCTCAAAACTTTGTTAGTTTTATCAAGTACTTTTTGTGATTTAAAAACTAAAGGATTAACTTTAGTCCAAATAGTAACAAACCCAGTAATAATTACTAATATTAAACCAATTGCAATATAGCCAATTACTGGTTGAATAATAAAAGTAATAACTAAACTTCCAACTAATAAAATAGGAGCTTTAATTATCATGGTTAAAACCATTTGGATAGTAGTTTGAATCTTAGTTACATCATTAGTAAAACGGTTTAATAAACTTGCCACTCCAAACTTATCCATGTCAGCAAAATTGTAATGACATATTTTTAAAAACGCATAGTGACGGATTTCCTTAGCAGCTTGTAAAGATGATTTTGAGCCCAAGTAAGAACCTAGCATACCAAAGATTAAAGAGACAATAGCAAAGCATAAAACTAATGTTAAATATACTCAGTATTCATGTCAAACACTAAAGGTTACTGATTTTTGATTTTCTAATAAACCAGTAATAGAGAATAAAAAGATAGTTTGAGCAATATCTGACAATCCTTGCAGCAAAACAAAAATAACAGCTCAAAAAGCTAAAAGTTTAGTATTTTTAGAATAACAATAGATGATTTTTTTCATTGATATACATTAATTTTATCTTAAAATAAAATTAATATTGTGATTATTGTTCACATAGCTCAATTTGGAAAGAGCAGTAACCTCCTAAGTTACAGGTTAGTGGTTCAATTCCACTTGTGAACGCCATAATTAAAACTAAAATTAAGCCACTTTGACTTCTTCAATTGGATAGTCTAATTCATTGAAATGGGTATTCTTTTTAGTAGTTACTGTTATAGTAGATAAAACACCAAGTTGACCAATGAACATTAAAAGGATAAGATATAGTAATCCTCATCATTTTACAACACTAGTAATACCAAAGCTTAATCCAACTGTGCCAAAGGCAGACATAATTTCAAAGACAATATCAGTAATTGTGAAATTATGAGATTGCAAGACAGGAATAGAAGATCAAATCACAAATGAACCAATCACAATTAAAAGTTCTGAAGCAAAAAGCACAATAAATGCATCTTTAATAGTTCCTTCATCAAGTTTATGATTTGATAGAATTACTTTATCACGTCCTAAAATTTTAGCAAATAAAGTAATACAAACAATGGCAATAGTTGTTGTTCTAATACCACCAGCTGTTGAAGCGGGTGAACCACCAATAAACATAGAAAGGATATAAAGCCATTTAGTTGGTTCAGATAAAGCATGTGGTGCAATAGTTGACATACCTAAACAACGTGTGTCCAAAACATTATAGATTAAACACATACATTTGTTGTACAGTATTGCATTACCAAATTCTTTGTGTTCATTAGCACAAGTTCAAATTGGACTGCTGTGGTTCAAAATTTCACATAAGAAAGAAAAAACAATAGTTAAAAATGAGACAATAAAATATGTTCAAAGAGAAATCTTAGCAAACAATGTCATATTGTAAATACGATTTTTTCTTCGCATTTTAATTTTTTCATAAATATCAAAAATAACTACCGGTCCAAGACCACCAATAGTTAATTCAAAAATTAATAAAAATTGTAAAAGTGTTCCTCAATCATTACGATATGGAGCAACACTTCAATTAGAAATAATTTCAAATCCAGCATTACCCATAGCTGAGACAGAAGTAAATAGACCTACCCAAAGACTCAAACCATAATTTTTGAATTGTGGTAACATTTTTTCTGTGTCATATGTAATTTGAGTAACATGGTCAGCAGTTTGTTTATATGCTGGCAAGAAACAAAAAATAAAACTATACAAGAAAGCAAAGATTAATTGTGCGATTACAATTGAGAGCATGGAAACAGCAACAATTTTATGGGCTGAATATAAATTAGTTCCACCTCTTTCAGATTGCAAAACATTTAAAATTAATGGATTAGCTTTATATTTACGATCAAGTTTTTGTCTAAAGAAAATTCACAAACAATAAATTATGGCTGCCGCTCCTAAACAGCCAACTTCCATATCAATAACTAGAATAATTTTTCCTCATATTGATAAATTCTCATTAATTGGAACCGGAGATAATCCAGTGTTAGAAAAAGCGCTACAAGCAATAAAAATTGCATCAAAAATAGTAATTTGTTTTGTCGATGTTACTTCATGACTAAAAGGACACCACAGCAAAACAGAGCTGATAGCAATAATAATAAAATACAATCTAAAAAAATTTTGTGGAAGTGTGTTACCAATAAAAATAAGCTTAAAAAAAGAAAAAATTTTTCTTCCTATTTTACGCATCTTCCTCACAAAATAGTTGTTTTCTCTTTTATTTATGCTTTGGTTTGTATCACTATCACGAAACGACATATAAACACAATAACATAGTTTGATTTATATATATTTTACAAGAGATAAAGTTATTTAGTAAAATATAGTTTGAGTTGAACATGAACATGTATAAACCAAAAGACAGTTTTGAACTAACAACTAATCTAACCCCAAAAGGTGATCAACAACAAGCCATTAATAAATTAGTTGATGGTATTAAAAGAGGAATTAAGAAACAAGTTTTATTAGGAGCAACAGGAACTGGTAAAACTTTTACTATTGCTAATGTTATTGCTAAGACTAATAAGAAAGCTTTAATTATTGTTCACAATAAGACTTTGGCTGGTCAACTTTATTCTGAATTCAAGGAACTTTTTAAAAATAACAAAGTTGAGTACTTTATTTCTTACTTTGACTTTTACCAACCAGAAGCTTATTTACCAAGTAGTGATACCTACATTGAAAAATCCAGTAAAGTCAATGAACAAATTGAAATGATGCGTCTTAGCACCATCCAATCACTTGCCACTGAAAAAAAAGTGATTGTTGTAGCATCGGTGGCTGCTATTTATCCTTCTGTTCCACCTGATACTTTTAATGAATTCAGAATTATCTTAAATTGTGATAGCATTCAAGATTTAAGACAACTACAATACAATTTAGTTAAACTTCAATACAAACGCGCTGAAGATGTTTTAAAACCAGGAACCTTCAGATCTAAAGGTGATGTTGTAGAAATCATGGAAGGCGGAACCAACAATTACAAGATTAGAATTAGTTTCTTTGGTAACAAAATTGAACAAATTGCTAAAACTGATCCTACTACTAGTAAATTAATTGAAATTTATAAAACTTATGTTATTTACCCAGCTAACGAATATATAGCTAATTCCGCTCAATTTAATGAGTCATTAAAAAGAATTAAAGATGAATTAGGACAAAGACAAAAATATTTCAAAACTCACAAAAAACTTATTGAACTACAAAGAATTACTGAAAGAACTAATAGAGATCTTGAAATCTTACAGGAAAATGGTTTTTGTTCTGGGATTGAAAACTATGCCAGGCATTTAGAACTTAGAGAAAAAGGTGAAACACCTTATACCATTTTTGATTATTTAGGCAATGATTGATTACTAGTAATTGATGAAAGTCATATGACTTTACCACAAATAAGAGGGATGTATTTTGGTGATACATCTAGAAAACAATCTTTGGTTGATTATGGTTTTAGATTACCTTCAGCTTTAGATAACAGGCCATTAAACTTCAAAGAATTTGAAAGCAAAGTAAAACAAGTAATTTATGTTTCAGCTACTCCTGGGGAATGAGAGAAAAAAGAATCTAATAATTTAATTATCGAACAAATTGTTCGTCCAACAGGTTTACTTGATCCACTAATTGAAATCAAACCAACTAAAAATCAAATTCAAGAATTATGTAAAGAACTAGATAGACAAATTAAAAATAGTGAAAAAACAATCATCACTGTTTTAACTATTAAAATGGCTGAAGATTTGACAAAATATCTAAAAGAAAAGAAATATAAAATTGCCTACTTACATAATGAATTAAACACTTTAGAACGTAATCAAGTGATTAATGCCTTAAGAAAAGGAACATTTGATGCCATAGTTGGAATTAATTTATTACGAGAAGGCTTAGATGTGCCCGAAGTTAGTTCAGTAGTAATCTTTGATGCAGATAAACCTGGCATCTTCCGTAGTTACGATGCATTAATTCAAACCTTTGGCCGAACAGCAAGAAATAAACATGCTCATGTTATTATGTTTGCTGACTATAGCAGTGAAGCTATGCTTAAAGCTATAAGTGAAACAAAAAGAAGGAGAAAAATCCAAGAAACATTTAATAAAAAACACCATATTGTTCCACAAACAATTAAAAAAGCTATTTATGATGGACTTGACAATAAAGCTGATGCTAAAGCTATGGAAGCAATTTTCTATAAGAAAACTAAATCAAACAATAAATCACAGACTCGTGCTATAGCTATCTTAAAAAAACGTATGCAAGAAGCAGCTAAAAAGCAAGAATATGAACAAGCTGCTTACTATCGTGATCTATTGTTTGAACTCGAAAGCAAATTAGATACATAAATACTAAAATTGGTTTTAGAACAAAACTATTAACATCTTTTTATCTATATAATAATAAAATGCTTTGTTAGCTCAGTCGGTAGAGCAAGTGACTCTTAATCACTGGGTCGTGGGTTCGATCCCCTCACAGAGCACCAATGCACTCGTGGCGGAACTGGCAGACGCGTTAGACTTAGGATCTAATTCTTAATGAGTGGGGGTTCAAGTCCCTTCGAGTGCACCATTAGAATATAATTGTTTTACATACTGTAAAAAACTAATATAATAGTTTAACAAACGCAAGGAAAAAAATATGGTAGCAAATGAACAACAAACTTCTCTTTATAAAGGAGAAAAATGAGATCTTAATAAGTTTTTTAACAAATTTATTGTTTTTAATTCAGTTTCCATGCTTGGAATACTGATGCTTATTTTATCCATTTTACGACAAGAAGTTTTTAATAATGACACACAAAAAATCATTGCAAATATAACCGTTTCTGGTTTAGTTGCTTTTGTTGGAATAGTTTTTTGTGTTCTTTATTCAATCCTTCTTAAATCTAAAGGGCAATTTCCTCATTATGAAAAACTAGCTAATGGATTGGTGTTCTTATCATGATTCCCTTTAATTGGTTTAATTCTTTCAATAATTTGAAAACACCATGAAAAACAATTTGTATGCAAACAAACTGGCAAAAAAAATAAATTATTCTTACCAAATGCAATATCAATTATTTTTTGTGCATTAGTTCTAACAGTAATTATTATTTGATTATTCTATTTAGCAGGTTTACTAAAACCTGAAATTGCTTTAGCTCAAAAAATTCCTGGTGTTTTAGATATTTTTTTAAATCCCTTAATTGGATTCACTAAAGCCGCTCCAATTATTATTTTTATGTTCATATTTAGTGGAACATACACATTAGTTAATGAAACAAGAGCAATTGAAGCTGGAGTTGGTTTATTAACTAGAAAACTTAAAGGCAAAGAAATAATTATGATTCCAATACTAATGTTATTGCTTGGTATTTGTGGAACAACCTTTGGAATGTGTGAAGAACTTTTACCGTTATTTTTAATGGTAATTCCTTTCTTTTATGCTGCTGGTTATGACCGAATGACTGGATTCTTAGTGGTGTTTATGTCAGCCGGAATTGGTGTCATGGCATCAACACTAAATCCTTTTATTATTCATACTTGTATTGATGCTATGGGTGAAATTGCTGAAGAAGCGAACATAACAGCAGGAGTTGGAATTGTTTGAAGATTGATAATGTTTATTGTTTTAATCTTAATTTCTATTGGTCTAACCATGGTTTATGCAAGAAGAGTAAAAAAAGATCCAAAAAAATCATGTGTCTACATGAGCAAAGAAGATTTTAATAAAACTTACTCTTTTGATCAAAATTCTTTGCCACCAATGACAAGAAAACGTGCTTGGACATTAGGTATTTTTGGTGTTACTTTCTTATTAATGATTGTTTGTTTTATTGACTGAGAAGGATTAAGTGGCGGACAATTTACTGGTTTTAGTTGACTTGCAAATGAATTTAGTCAAATCTTCCCATATTTTTCTTCATGCTCGCCAATTGGTCAATGAGGAATTGTTGAAGCTACAATGTTATTCTTTATTGCAGCATTAATTATTGGAGCAATTAATTGACAAAGTTCAGGGCACTGATTCTCAACATTCTATAAAGGCTGTGCTGACTTTATTGGTGTTGCTTTTGTTATTGCAGTAGCAAGAGGTCTTGCTATTACTTTCCAAAATTCTGGATTTGATCAGATGGTTGCTAATGGTGTTAGCAGCATATTAACAAGCATTGGTAATATTCCAGCCATCTTATTGATCTTTGGTATTATTGCTGCTCTAACAATATTTATCCCTTCAAATTCAGGTTTATCTTCAGTAATGATGCCAGTGTTTAGCAATGCTATCTTTAACTTTAACCCAGCTTTATTATCAGGAACAATTACAACCTTTGGAGCAGCTATGGGTTGAGTTAACTTATTCACTCCATCAGGAATGGTTATTCCTTTTCTTGAAATAAGTAAAATGAATGTTATTGATTTCTCAAAAGCTGCATGAAAACAAATCCTTATCTTGCTAGTTGTAGGCCTAGGATTACTTGTTATTGGAACATTCTTACCAAAAGGAATTTTTTAAAACATGCCAACAAAAATATATGATTTTGAAAAAACACTGCAACCTGCAGGTGTTTTAAAGTGGTTTAAGAAAATATGTACTATCCCACATGGTTCTTTTCATGAAAAAAAATTAAGTAAATTCCTACAAAATGAATTAAGAAAAAACAAGTGCCAAGTAAAAGAATTTAAATCTGGGGCTTTTCTAGCATACAAAAGTGCTACAAAAGGATATGAAAAATTGCCATGCATAATGTTACAAGCACACTTAGATATGGTCTTAGTTAGCGATGAAAACCTAAAAATAAACTTACTTAACGATCCAATCAAACCATTCTATGATCCAAAATTAAAAATTTTAAAAGCTGAAGGAACTAGTTTAGGTGCTGACAATGGAATTGGTGTAGCAATGATTATGGAAATTCTAACTAATCCATCAATTCAACATGGACCAATTGAATGTTTATGCACAACTGGTGAAGAAGTTGATTCAAGTATTTGTATGAAATCCATTCCTAATGGTCTTTTTAAAGCACAACAAATTATTAACTTAGATAGTGAAGAAGATAACACTATCTGTATTGGTTCTGGTGCTTGTCGTTCTTTAAAAGCGAAGCACAAAGTAAAATTTGTAAGTACACCAAACCAAACAAAAACATATGAAATAAAGTTATCTAATTTTAAAGGTGGCCACTCTGGCATCCTTATCCACTTACCACATATTAATGCAATCCAAATGTTGGCGAAGTCTTTAATGAGATTCGGTAAAAAAAATAGTTTTAATATTGTTTCATGAAATGCTGGTGATGCACAAAATTGTATTCCTAAAAGCTCTTTACTTACTTTACAACTTGATAGTAAAAAAGCTACTATTTTAGAAAAGATGTTAAAAAAACAACTTATTCTTGAAAATAATATTGTGCAAAATAATGACCAAGATGCTATTGTAAAAATGTCTTTAGCCAAAAAACAAAGCAAAGTAGCTATTTCTTGAAAAGATTCGTATCACATTATGCAAATGCTTGCATTATTACCAAATGGTATGTTTACTTATAGCAAAATAGGTAAATGTATGTTTAATTCTTCGAATCTTGGTATTGTTAAAATTGAAAACCAAAACCTTTGTCTTGAAATTTTAGCAAGAAGTTTATTAGATGATGATGCAACACAAATTATTGACAAAATCAGTGAATATTTACAAGTCTTTGGCTTAAAAGCAAATGAAATAAAAATAAATTATGATGATTGCTATGCATGATTAGTTTTAAATCCAATGAAATCATCATTAATTCAAACTTGAAAGAAAAACTTTATTTCTGTTTATAAAAAAGAACCTAAGGTTATGCCAACCCCTGGTGGTTTAGAAGTGGCTGCAATTATTAAAAAAGCACCAAAACTTGAACAAAATTCTTTATCTTGCGGCCCAACAATTTGTTATCCTCATTCAACACAAGAACATTGTTTTGTTGAATCAATTAATAAAATTTGGTCTATCCTTCTTAAAACTTTAATAAACATCAAGTAGTCTTGTTTTTTACCTCAAAAGATGTTATTTTTTATAAAAAAATAATATATGAGTTGATTAGTATGTTAGTGAGAAAAAAATAAGGGTATGAAAAAAATAATAAAATTGGATAGATATTAATAATGAAATGAAATAATTGTGATATAGAAGTTGAAACTAGTATCAAAACTAGAAAACAATTGCGTGCTTGGTTTAAGAAAAATGCTCAAAATGCAACCCAATTATGACTACCAGTAAAAATTGGTCAACCAGATAATAAAACTTTGTTTTATATTGATACTATTGAAGAAGCTTTATGCTTTGGTTGGATTGATTCAATCAATAAAAGGCATGAGAAATATGGTCATATCCACCGCCTTACTCCAAGGAAAAAGAATAGTCATTGAACTGAACTTAATAAAGAAAGATGCCGTAGACTAATCAAATTAAAACTGATGACTGAACAAGGCAGAAAAGTTTTACCAGATTTAAATGAAAAATTCCAAATATCCCCAACTATTGAAAAACTATTAAAAAGTGACAAATTATTAGCTAAAAATTTTTTTAGTTTCCCAAAGCTATATCAAAAAATTAGAATTGATTCTATCCAAAGATATGAATTTAGTCATCCTGATATCTTTAAAACAGCATTAAATAACTTTATTAAGAAGACAAAATCAAATAAAATGTATGGAATGTGAAATGACTATAATCGACTATCAAAATATTAAACCACTTTAGTTGGATTTTGTTTTTTTCAAAGTTCAGTTTTAGAAACCATTTCGTATCTAAAATCATATTTTTCAAAATGATATTCTTTAAAAGATTCATCATACCCAACTTTTGTCTTAATTCAAGTAGCAAAATAAAGCAATATGTATACAAATAATGGACTGTTTATATAAAGATATAAACTCATAATTAGATATACAATTTGTGTTCCATTATTAATCAGACACAAATAAACTAAAATACCTAATACTGCTGTAGTTAAAAAAATAACAAAAAGAATTATCCCACAGTCTAATAAAAAGTTTCTAAAACTAAACTCATCGAGTTTTGTTGTTTTTCTAGTTATGTTTGTTAGAGCCAAACGTTTTCATTTTTTGCTTTTTTTGCCAAAGAAAATATGATAAATAATGAAGAAAATTCTTTGATGATATATTGAATATTCAAGCATGCCACAAAGTATTGAATACAATAACATTTTTAATGTTTGTTTGAAACATAAAACAGCAATCACTACCACTATGAAAACAAATGCCCAAAATAATGAAGTAACTAATGATGCAGATAAATTGATTAATATCAAATTATTATCAATTTTAAAAACAAAATAGGTAAAAATCATTTTAAAAATAGTCAAAAAATAATATATTGGACAAATCCTAACAAGAAATAGATAGAAAATTTTTATTGGTACATAAGAATTAATATTTTCAAATTTGCCATGACCGATACAATTTGAATATACGAAAATGTCACCAGAGTGTCATTTTAATTTTTGTTTCTTAAATCCGGTAATTGTTTGCGGAGACAATTTTGCAGCAAAACTATAACGATCTACATATAGAAATTTATTGTGTTTTGCTAGTCAAACACCTCTTGCAGCATCACAAATAGTACATTCAACTTCAGACAAAGACATTTCTTTTAAAATAGAAGCTTTGTACATACAACATCACCCATTTAAAAATGCTGTATTAGAAATAAGTGCTAATGCTGAACCAGTAATAAATGTTTCACCAAATTGTTGATTTTTAGACTGCAAATAACCAATGATGTTTTTACAACCATAAAAACTACCATTGGCTATAACAGCAGAAATTTTTGAATTGTCAATTAATGGTGATTTAAAATAGCAAAGAGCATTGTAAACAAAATTTGGGGTAATAATACTACTCGAGTCATTTTCAAAAATATAATCATATTTATCACCATACTTTTCAAAAAAATAATATATGCTACCAATTTTATTTGGGTGGTCTTGTTTGTGTTTAGCATCACGACGAATTAAGTGAAAATGATGCTTTTTGCAAAAAGCATCAACAGCTTTTTGAACCTCATATTTTGAAGAATCATCAGAAATCCAAACATCCATATTTGCATAAGTTTGTTTAGCAGTTTGCAAAATAGTATTAGGAAGAAAATCATTGCATACAGGAACAAACATAGCAACTCTATCTTTCCATTTTTTTGAATCAACACAAGAATTAATAATTTCTGCTTGTTTATTGAGCAAACATGGGTATCATTTTTTAAAACTGGTATATATCAATATAAACTTTCATAATACACAATGCATAATAAACATAAGTGGTAATTCAACAATACATAAAAAACAAAAGAAAGCCATAATTGATTTTTTACCAATATCTTTATTTGTATCTTTAAAAACATCAATAATAACTTTAAGAAAAGATCTATGATCATCACCCAAAAAACTTGGATAAAGAAAAAATAAAAGTAAAAAAGTCAAACTCATAAAAAGAGCAAGAACAATAGTAGCAATGTTTCATTTATTTAATTTGTTAAGTGGGCAAGAGACAAACGCTTTGGGAGAAGACTTTATACTTTTTCTATGCATATTCAATAAACTATAACATATTTTTAAATAGTGGATTTATAAAAATTAACTATTATTTTAAACTATCTTTAACTGCAAGAAGTTTTTTAAGTTTTTTTAAATATTCATTCAATTTAGATTCATTACCTTGGCTAGTAGAAATGTAATATTTTTCATTTTTCAAGACTTTTGGTAAATATTCTTGATCAATGTAGTGATAAGGATAATCATGTGGGTAAATATAACCATCATTGCCTAGTTTGGCATGAGATTTATAGTTATTGTCTTTTAAATGCTTTGGGACTTCATAAGCTTTACCACTTTCAACATCATTTAATGCTTTATCAATAGCTAAAACGCTTGAATTAGATTTAGGACTTAAACACATTTCTATTACTATTTGACCATAAGTTAATCTTGCTTCTGGTAAACCTAATTGCACGGCTGCTTGACAAGTAGTAACTACTCTTGCACATAAAGGAGGATTAGCTAAACCAATATCTTCATAGGCACAAGCAATTAAACGACGATTTAAAGAAACTAAATCACCAGTAATTAATAATCGTGCTAAGTAATATATCCCCGCGTCTGGATTAGAACCACGAATTGATTTATGTAATGCTGATAAAATATCATAATATTCATCACCATAACTTGATGCTAAACCATATGATGTGGTCATTATTTGTTGCAATAACTTTTTATCAATTTTAACTGCATTGTAATATTTGCAAAGAATATCAATAACATTTAGTGTAGCTCTAACATCACCATTAGTTCTTTGACATATTTCTTTTAAGTTAGCATCGCTAATCTTAAGTTTAAGATTAGAAATAATCTTATTTTTTAATCATTCAAATAGCTCATTTGGAGTGATTAAATTTAATCTAGCAATGTTACATCTACTTCTTATGGCTGGATTAATAGAAAAGAAGGGGTTTTCAGTAGTACAAGCAAAGATAATGAGACTACCATTTTCTAAATATGGAAGAAGAATATCTTGTTTATCACGATTTAAACGATGAATTTCTTCAATAATAATTACATAATCAGAGTCTATTTTCCTAGCTAAATCAATAATTTCTACTAATTTTTCTTTTTTATCTATTGCAGCATTGAAAATTTGATATGGAAGCTTCATATCATTACAAATAGCTGTTGCCAATGTTGTTTTACCTATGCCAGGGTAACCATAAAAAATGTAATTAATTGGTTTACCTGATTTAATCATGTTAAAGATAACACCATTTTTATCTAAAAGATGTTTTTGACCAATGATGTCATTAATAGTTTTAGGTCGTAATTTAAAAGCTAGTGGCCGTGATTTCATATTTACTCTAATAAAATTTTAATTTCTTTGTCATAAATGGGGTGACCATTAACATACGGTGTTTCTAAAATCTTAGGTAATGTTTTTAATAATGGATGATTAACTCATTTTCTCAAAACATTAAGACCAATGGTGCCTTTGCCAATATTAGCATGACGGTCTTTTCTTGAACCAATGCAATTTAAAGAGTCATTGATATGTAAAACTTTTAAATATTCCAAACCAACTTTTTGATCAAACTCATTTAAAACTCGATCAACATCGATGATGTTGGTACCACTATCATTTAAATGGCAAGTATCCATACAAACACCAATTAAATCTTTATTTTCCACATCATTAATAATTTGGCTAAGATGTTTAAAGTTGCAGCCTATTTCAACCCCTTTACCTGCCATAGTTTCTAAACAAATAACAACATTTTTATTTTTTCTATTAATTTGATTAATAGCAAAACTAATTAATTTACAACCAGTTTCTGGTGAAATATTGTTACCTGGATGCAAAACTAAATATTTACAACCAATTTTCATGCATCTTGATACTTCATCTTCAAGAACTTTCATGGAAAATGATCTTTTAGTAGGATCATTGTTAGCTAAATTCATAATATATGGACAATGTACTACAACATCATTAATGTTAATACCAGATTTCTTTAATGCTGTTCGAAAAGAAGCAATATTTAATTTATCAATTGGTGGTTTACGGAAAGATTGTGGCGAACCAGTATAAATCATAAAACAGTTAGCACCAAAACTAACTGCCTCATTAAGACTACCAAGTAAATAATTTGGTGCCGACATGGACACATGACAGCCTAATTTGTTATTCATTTTCATTTTTATCCCTCTTTAAAAATTTGTAAACGTAATTGTATGCTATTTGTTGAATGGATTCATCATTTTTTAAGATTTGCTTTAAATTATTCAAATCTAAATCAGGAGTCAAAATATGTTTTTTGCTTTGAATATCATTTTTAAGTGATGATAGTTCATCAATAGTAAAACCAGCAAAATAGAATGGTTGGTCCAAATAACGATAACAAGTTAATAGAAAATCTCTCGCAGTAGTATTTTTGTTGAAAGTTTTAGCATCTAAATTATCTCTAAATGCTAAAACAACACAATTTTTAGATGCACAAAAAACTTTATAGACAGTTTGTAGTATTGAAAAATGTTGTTCTATGATTTCATCATTTTTAATCTTCTTGATTAAATCACTTATTTTATTCATAGTTTTTTTGTCAATATTTGCAACAGCAGCAAATAAAATATCTTCTCTAGTCACTTTTATGTTATTGTTTACTAATGATTTTTCTTCCTTAACAATAGTTTTCTTTGGTTTATTGATTTGTCTTTCTTTCAAGACAAATAATGGTTGATCATCAACTAGTTTAGTTTTTTGGTTAGCTTTTTCTTTTTCAATAATAGCTACAGAAATTGTTTGTTTTTCTAAGCATTTTAAGATTGTATAGCACAAAACATTAACTTTATCACTTGGCAATGAAAGTTGGTTAAATGTTTCTTGTCAAATAGCAAGAAATCTATTTAATTTGTTTAAATCATTAATTTCTAACTTATTTAGAACATTCAAAGTTGTTTTATTAAGGCATTTTTCATTTTTAACTTGTAAATAAATGATTTTGTCAATTAATAAATCAATGATCAAATTACAAAAGACATTTAAATCAACACCATTTTTGTAAAAGTCTTTAACAGTTGTTACACATGTTTCCAAATCATTCTTATTCAAACAATTTAAAAAAGTAATAGTTTCTTCAACACTAGTTAATCCTAAAACTTTAAATAAGTTAGCATTTGTGATCCTGTTGTCGGAAAAAATTGCTGCTTGCTCCAAAATACTTAATGAATCACGTAGTGAACCATTGGTTATTTTAGCAATAGTTTGTAAAGACTGTTCATCATAAACAATCTTTTCTTTCTTACAAACATTTTCAAGTAAGGTGATTGTGTCTTGCTCACTAATACGATTGAATTGAAAACATTGGCACCTAGAAACAATAGTTGAAGGGATTTTTGCAAATTCAGTAGTAGCAAAGATGAAAATAACATGTTCAGGTGGTTCTTCAATTGTCTTTAGTAGTGCATTCCAAGCAGCAATGGTTAACATGTGTGCTTCATCAATAATGTAAACCTTTTTAGTTAACTTTGTAGGCAAAAATTGGACACTATCATTAAGTTTTCTTATTTCATCAACCCCATTATTGCTTGCAGCATCTAATTCAATAACATCAATAAGGTTGTTAGCAGCAAAGCTTTTACAAACTTCACATTTTTTGCAAACATCACCTTCTTTTTTGTCTAAACAATTGATTGCATTTGCAAAAATTTTAGCAATAGATGTCTTTCCAGTTCCTTTAATACCAGCAAAAATATATGCATTAGCAACTTTGTCATATTTGATGGCATTTTTTAAAATAGTAACAATATATTTTTGCCCGACAACATCAGCAAAAGTTCTAGGACGATATTTTCGGTATAAAGACATGTAGCTCATATTCAAATCATATTATATAAATATAATATGATCAATTCTGAACTTATCCAAATTGCCAATAATTTATTTTGCATTAAATCCATAGAGATGGATAACAATACATATTTATTGGTTAAAAACGGTCAATGTATAATTATTGATCCAAGCTTCAATTTTGAATCAATTGATCATTTTTTAACCAAAAAAAATCTAAAATTAGTAGGAATCATTCTAACTCATTGTCACTATGACCATAGTTGAGCGGTTTCTGCTTTAGAAAAGAAGTATGCTTGTCCAATTTATGCTCATGAATTTGACAAATCGACATATTTAAAATATGATTGTTCACAATGAATCCAAAAATCAGTACCTAAAATTAAAAAAATTAATTGAATTCATGAAGTAGATCTAACAATTAGTGATTTTAATTTGCAAATTGTTTTAACACCTGGCCATACTTCTGGTTCAATCTGTGTTAATTACAATAACTATTTATTTACTGGTGATACATTATTTACTAATGGAATAGGAAGATTTGACTTTCCAAACTCTAGTTTCCATGATTTAAAAAAATCGCTTGATTTCATTTACAAAAAATATCCACCAAAAACTTTAATTCTTCCAGGGCATGGTGATTGAAATAACCTAAAGTTTATTCGTAAGGTGTTGTAATTTGTAAGCCAATTACATTGTTTCAACTACATCAACACCAAGTAAACTAAAACCATTTTTAATTACAATGGTAATGCAATTAACTAAAAATAATCTTTGACCAGTTAAAGTTTTATCATTTGGATCAACAATAGTAGCTTTTTCATAAAAACTATGGAACAATTTAGCTAAATTTTGTAAATATAAACACATCTTATGTACTTCAAAACTATTAGCAATATGTTCAATTGTTGGTTTAAACATTAATAATTGGTTAATTAGTTCTTGTTCTTCATTAAGTTTTAATTCACTACAAGAAGTAATCATTTTCATCTTCTTAGCTTTATTTAGTAATTGCTTACCACGAACATAAGCATATTGAACATAGTAAAAACTACTTTCAATAGATTTTTTAGTAGCTTTTTCAATGTCAATAGTAATATGACTATCAAGTGATTGACTAACTAAATATCATCTTGAAGCATCTTTACCAAGCAATTTTAAAAGATCTTGAACAGTAAATGAGTCACCAGAACGTTTTGACATTTTAAATTCTTGGCCATTTTTAACCAATTTAACCATTTGCATAATACAAACATGGAATTGTTCACTCTTGTATCCTAATAATTGGATAGCAATTCTCATTCTGTCTACATATGATTTGTGGTCAGCACCTCAAATAGCAAAAATCTTATCATAACCTCTTGATAATTTGATATTGTGATAAGCAATATCAGGACAAAAGTAAGTGTACTCATGATTAGATTTAATTAAAACTCTATCTTTATCATCACCTAGCTCTGTGGTTCTTAATCATGTTGCATTGTCTTTAACATAAATATGTTTCTTTAATAGTTGTAAAGTTTTATCAAGCAAATTGTATTTGTAAATATTTGATTCAGGAGATCATATTTCAAATTGTGCACCAAGATTAGTTAAATCTTGTTTAATGATTGACATCATATAGTTTTTAGCAAAAACAGATACAGTTTCATTATCATCTTTATCTAAAATACGGTTGTCATCAAATTTTGTTTTTAAAAACCTTGGACCAAATTGTTTTTTGAGTTCTATGGCAGCATCAATGACTTCATCACCATGATAAGCATCTTGTGGTAATTCTTTCTTTTCATTAAAAAGTTGCAAATATCTAATTAAAACTGATAAAGCAAGCTTATTAATTTGATTCCCACCATCATTAATATAATATTCTTTATCAACTCTAATCCCATATGCTTGTCAAATTCTAATTAATGAGTCTCCAGCAGCAGCATTTCTTGCATGGCCAATGTGCAATAACCCTGTAGGATTACCTGAAACATATTCCATGTTGTAAAAAAGATTTTTCTTGGCAAAGTTACCATATTTTTCCTTAGAAATAGCAATTTCTTTTAAGCATTTTTCCTTGTAATTATTTTTTAAGAAAAAGTTAATGAAACCATTATTTGATATTTCTACTTTTTCAAATAAATTACATTGAATATTTTGACAAATTAATTGTGCAATTTCTTTACAATTTCCTATTTTAGCATTCTTAATCACCAAAGCAATGTTAGAGGAAAAATCACCAAAGGTAATTTGACGTGTTTTTTCTACAACATATTTATAACTTGTTAATGGATTTGATAAAAAAGATGGATCAGTTTCACATATTTTATAAATAGCATCAACAATAACTTGTTTGATTGTATTTATAATTGTTTCATTTTTCTTGATCATATTTTTACTTTCTATACCTATTTTACTAAATAAAAATTAATTTATTTAAATTAACTTAATGATTTTCTTGTTAAAAAAAACAATAAAGAATAAAAATGTTTTGATGATTAATTTGTATTTTCTTGGTAGATAAGAAGTATCATATTTCTTTTTTAAAGCTATTTTTCATTCATCAGAATTTTGTTGGTGATTTACAAACTTTCTGTAATGTTTGATAAAATGGTTAGCTAAAAAATAAAATCTAGCAACACATCCTGACTCCTGGTTTGATAAATATTCAATTGTTTGCTTTCATCACAGTAGTTTTTTATTAGATCATTGTTCATTTGAACTTGAATTATCACGATCACATCGATAACAGCCTAAATATTCATTAATAAATTGTCACGAATGACAAACTTTCTTCATTTCATAATAAAGACAAACATCTTGAAAACTACAGTTTTCAAGTAATTGAAAATGATTAGCATAAAATAGTTGTGTCCGATAAAATTTGCAAAGTGGAAATGAATAAGCTGTTTTAAAAAAATTGTCATTAATTCTACTAAAAAAATGAGTTTTAGATAAACAATATATTTTTCTTTTTTGTTTTTTATTGATCTTTGCTCGTCAGAAATAAAATTGACTTGTTAAAACATCGACTTTATTATTTCCTTCATTAATATACTTAGCAAACATATTTAAACATTGTGGTTCAAATTTATCATCACTATCAAGGATAGTGAAATAATCACCATGAATCATTTTATTGTTCTTAACAAAATTGATTACACTTCCTCAATTACCATTTGCTTTTTTAATCAATTTAAAATTACCAAACTTTTTTTGGTATGGTTTTACTAAATTATCAATACTTATTTTTGCTCCATCTGAAACAATAATTACTTCTACTTTTTTAAGATTAAAAGTTTGAGTTGCAATTGAATCAAGAGTTTCATTGATTGTATCAAAAGTATCATAGTAAGGAATAACGATACTAAACACTAATTTAGAATCAGTTGGATATTTTTTTACTTCAATTGATAAACCATCATTACGATAGTTTAAAATATCTAAATTATTATTTTTTTTCATTGTTATTGAAACAATTTCATTGCTTTATATGGAGCGGGTAATGGGAATCGAACCCACATTAATAGCTTGGAAGGCTATAGTTCTACCACTGAACTATACCCGCATCTGGTGCTGAAAGAGGGACTTGAACCCTCACGATATTGCTATCACAGGATTTTAAGTCCTGTGCGTCTACCATTCCGCCACTTCAGCTTAAAATTGGTGCCCCACCGGAGACTCGAACTCCGGACCCTTTCATTAAAAGTGAAATGCTCTACCACTGAGCTAGTGGGACATCTTGGCTGGGTAGGTTGGATTCGAACCAACGAATGCCAGAATCAAAATCTGGTGCCTTACCACTTGGCTACAACCCAATTATGGTGGACAGAGACGGATTTGAACCGCCGAAACCTAAGGTGTCTGATTTACAGTCAGATGCGTTTGGCCACTTCGCTACCTGTCCGTGACTATATATTATATTTGTTTATTATAGTTTTGATATGCTTAGGATTTTTACTCTATATGGTCTTTCAATTCCTTTTATTTCTACTTCATCACCTTTCTTTTTACCTAAAATAGCAATGGCCAATGGTGATTCATTAGAAATTTTATTTTTGTCTGGATCAGCTTCAACTGTTCCAACTATTGCATATTCAAATGATTTCTTCTCAGCAAGATCATAAATTTCTACAACAGTACCAATCTTAACAACCTCAGGTTTTTTGTTTGATCTTGCCCCTTCAATAATTTCACAATGATTTAAGATGTTTTCTAGTTGCTTAATTTTGGTTTCAATTTCAGCTTGTTTTTGTTTTGCTGCATCATAATCAGCATTTTCAGAAAGGTCACCTTGTTCTCTTGCATCTTGGATAGTTTTAATAACGCTAGGACGTTCGACTTGGATTAAATGATCCATTTCTTTTTTAATTTCATTGTATTTTTCCCTAGATAGAATTGTTTTTTCTTTATTCATTGTTTTGTTTTTCCTTTACTCAATTACAACATTAGCATAAGCAAATGATGGAATTGTTATGTCACTTTGATTAGATATAAGAGATAATACTACTTTATTATTTAGCGCTTTATATTCACTACTACTACATGTTGTTTTTTGATCATTAACATATGTTAATGTTAACTCATTAATATTATCTTTTTCAATATTTCATATTAATGAAAAACCAATAATGTTTTTATCACTACTGCACTTACAAATTGAAGCAATTAGATCAAAATACATAATGTGTTCAGCAGGATTTTTTTCTAAATTAGTGTAGTTAATTTTGCTAGTTTGCGGTCATTGATCTTTATTATTTTGAAATAAATTATCAATTTCTTGTTTAGATTGACAATTAACAGATTGACCATAAGCAAGTTTACCAATGTCTGAATCTCGTTGTTCTGGTTGACAACTAGTAAAAGCAAAAATAGGAGCAGCCAATAAAATTGTACTTATTGCAAAAAACAATTTCTTTGACATCAATTTATGCTCCCTTTTTATTTAGTTTTCTAGCAAGTTTTGATTTAATGCGGTTAGCTTTGTTTTTATGAATAACATGTTTTCTAGCTAAACTATCAACTAGTTGATAAGTTTTTTTTAAGTCTTCTTGTGATTTTGACAAAAAAGTCTTCTTTATTTGCACTTTAATTTTGTGCTTATTTGCTTTGTTTAGTAAAGATTTTTTTCTATTTTTTAATTGTTCTCGTTTAGCCGACATTAACTCGCCCCTTCAATTAAGTCCATTAAATACTTATTTTGTTTAATAATTATATATATAATTTTCTTTAATTCTAACTACAAACAAAAATTATGACAAGTGATGTTAAAAAAGTAAGTTTAAACAACAAAAGGTTAGTCCCAACTATTAATAAAATAATTGAAATTATCAAGCACTATTTTGAACTTGACTTAAGTGATGAAAAGTATGAAAAAATTTTCAATGTTTTATTTAAAGCATTTTCTGCAACAAATAGATTTGCTAAAAAAAATGATTTAGCAAAAAAAAGTAAAGATGCTTATAAAACCTTACTTGAAACTGTACTCTACTTTTTCAAAACTATCACAGTGCATGACAATAGTATTGGTGAGAATTAATTATGTTTGGCTTAGGTGGCGGAAATTCTATATGACTGTTAGTCATTCTATCTATAGGGGTAGTTGGTTTTATCATTTACAAAAAAAAACAAGATTCTAAAACCAACAATAGTTTTCTTAGTTCAAGAAAAAACAAAGATGAAGTTTGAAGAACTATTAAACAATATTTAAAAGATAACAACGAAGCTGGTAAAGAAATAGTTGATAGTTATGTTGTTAAGAGAAGAGACATCGATATGTTTGATCCTTATGGATCAATTTATGATCGAAAAAATAAAGTTATTGAATCTCGTATTAGAAAATGATATTACAAACAAAATAAGATAACCAAACAAACTCGTGAATTGTTTGTTGTAGTATTTACAACAAGAAATGTTAAAACTTTAGAAATTGATAAACCACGAGCAATTGAAGTTGAAGTAATAAATAAGAAGATTAATAAAAATGAATTCGATCGAAAAATATTGATAAATTCATTACTTGATTATGACCAAGAAATGGAATGAATTTTTCCTGTAAGAATTGCCGAAAAATCTAATCAATTAAAACAAGAAGAACAGCAAAAGAAATATGAAATGCAAAAGCAAAAGAAATTGCAAAAAATGCGCTTAAAAGAACAAGCAAAAAAGAAGAAAAATGCAAAAAAAATATAAAGTTATTTTTATGGGGACACCAACAATAGCATCATGTTGTTTAGATGCTATTTTAAAGTTATCAGGAGTTGAAGTTCTTGCTGTTGTTTGTCAAGAAGATAAACCGGTAGGTAGAAAACACATTATTAATTTTTGTCCAGTCAAAAAAACAGCTATTTCTCACAATATAAAAGTATTGCAAGCAGCAAAAATTGATAATCTTTATGAACAAATTAAAGAACTAAATCCAGATTTAATTATGACTTGTGCTTTTGGTCAATTTATTCCTAATAATATCCTTACTTTACCAAAATACAAATGCATTAACTTGCATGCATCATTATTGCCCAAATACAGAGGCGGTGCACCTATCCATCATACTATTTTAAATAATGAAAAAATTACTGGTTGATCATTAATGTATATGAATAATAAAATGGATGCTGGTGATGTTATAGCTCAATCACAAATAAAAATCAATCCAAATGAAACCTATAAATCTCTATATCAAAAATTGTGTTTAGCAATACAACCAATGATTAATAAACATTTTTTAACATTATTTAATGATAAAGTGCAAGCAACAAAACAAAATGAACATGAAGCAACTTATGCTCCAAATATCACTCATGAAAATGAAAAAATAAATTGAAATAATTTAAGTGCAAATATTGATGCAAAAATAAGAGCTTTTTATGATAAACCGATTGCCTATTGTATTTTAGAAAAGCAAATTGTAAAAATTCATCAAGCAACAATCACTAATATAAAATCTACTAAAATGCCAGGAACAATTGAAAATGTTACTAAAAACATAATTTTTGTAGCAACACAAGATAATTGTATTGGTTTAAAAACAATTCAAGTTGCAGGTAAAAAACCAATGGATGTTGCACAAATTGTTAATGGTAACCATCCTTTTAAAATTGGAAAAGTTTTTGCCTAGAATTAAAATAACCTTTGGCTCAAGCCTAAAATTAGGCAAATAACATTATTTGAATTATTTTTGAAATAAGAAGTAATACAAGCTTTTAATTTAGCAAAAAGCTCAACATTTTTCATAAGGATGCTTTTCTGCTTTTCGTATTTTTTTAAATTCATTATGTTTGCTTCAATGTCACTACTAATTTTACATGGAATGCAATTAAACAAAACGTAAGCCAAACCAATATGCAAAATATCAGAGACTTTTTGCTTATTTTTTATCATAGGAAAGATATTTAATAGATCATTAACAAAATCATCTCAAATCTTTGTGTTATTTGTTTTAAGATCTTTCTTAAAACTATCGTAAACATGGTAAAAAACAGCATTTGAATAAAAATTATTGAAAACTTTTAGCAATGATTGACTATTTTGTTTTATTTCCAATGACAAAGGCGAAAAAACACTATCAAAAATAACCAAACAAAAACCCACTATTTTTTTATCATTATCAAAATGATTTTGAGGAATGTTTAAATTACTAAAAATATATTTGTATTTTTTAATGAAATGAATATATTTTTTTTCATTTAACAAAAGTTTAATCATGATATTTTTTTTCTAATTCTTGTTTGATGAAAGATAAAATAGCTTGAATTTTTGCATAATCCATACGCTTTGGACCAACAACTGAAATTTGATGCATATTGTTTTCGCCTTTAATAGCAATTGAGGCAATTGCAATATCATGGTCGCTACCAAATTTTTCTGCTGAAGTTAATAAAGTTGTCTTACCAGTTTTAGATTGCATATAAGCAATTTGTTGTCAAATTGTTGAATCTTCAAGTAAATTTAACACTTTTTGCAATTTATCAACATCTTTAAATTCAGGTTGAGATGTTAAATATTTGGCTCCTTTTACATAAGTTTTAGTAGTAGAATTGAATTTAAAAATCTTGTTAATCATTTCTTTCATGATAAATTCATAATTTTCCACTGCGTTTTGAATGATTGGTTTTAAACTTTCAATTTTTTTAGGTAATTCTACTAATGGTGTATCAACAGAACGGTCATTAAAAATTCTTACACATGTAGTTAAATCATTCAAAATTCTAGGATTATTAAAAGTGATAGTATTTTTGCTTACAGATCCTGAAGAAGTAACAACTAGCATCACGGCTAAGTTCTTATTTAAAGGAATTAAATCAATTCTTTTTAAAGTTTCGTTAATGTTTTTAATTGTAATAATTGAAGGAAGTTTCAATGTTTCATTAATAATTGAAACACTTTCTTCAATAATTGATTCAATTGATGATAAACGCTTAGCAAAAATTTTTTCCAATCTTACTTTAATATTACTAGATAAAGAAGGCGAAAGAATACTCTCTTGATATAGTTTGTAACCAGCATCAGTTGGCACACGCCCAGAAGAAGTGTGAGTTTTAGTAATAAAACCTGCATTTTCAAGCACAACCATTTCATTTCTAATTGTGGCTGATGATAAATCTTTAAAATATCTTTCAATAATTTCTTTGCTTGAAACAGGTGTGGCATAGTTGATATATTGTTCAACAATAATCTTCAACAATTTAGTTTGTCTTGGAGTTAGTTTTTTAACATTATTTGCCATAAACAATAATTATATTTCTCTTAATAAAATAAAAAATCACCTATTTTTTACTATACAAAAAATCTCGTTTTTTTATTGGTTCAATATTTTTATGATATTTACTATCAAGTTCACCAATAAAAGGTAAATTACGTAAATAGTTGTCAGCGTCAAATCCTCAACCAACTATTCATGCATTAGGAATAGTTCGGCATACATAATCTAATTTAATTGGTGTCATTCTACCAGTTGGTTTATCAATCAAAACACAAATCTTAACTGATTTTGCACCTCTAGTTTTTAAATACTTTTTTAAGAAAACTAAGCTCCAACCAGAGTCACAAATATCTTCAAGAATTAGAACATGTCTATTTTTGGGCGAGTAAAAAGTGTCATAAATAATTTTAGGTTTTTTTGAAACATAATCACTAGAGCGATTACTTTGAATTTTAACAAAGTCAGTTTGCACTGGAATTGTTACATTTTCAAGCACATGAGTATAAAAGAAAACACAACCATTGAGTACACCAACAACTAGTGGATTTTTTCCTTTAAAGTTTTTATTAATCCAAGTAGCGGCTTTTTTGCATAATGGATTTAGTTCTTTTGTATGAACTAAAATTCTCTTCATATAAAATGGTTTTTTCATAATCTTTACACTCGTTTATTTGTTAGTAAATTATATTGTTTAGAAAATAAATTTTTACTCTTATAAAATTTTTTTAAAAATGTCCGTATATTTTTATATTATTAAGTAAACATAAAAAAATAAATAAAAAGATGAAATACAAATTGCTTTCAATTGACTTAGATAGAACTCTGTTAACACCTTGTTTTGCTAAAGTAACAAAAAAAGATGCTTTAGCAATTCAAAAATATTTATCTGCTGGTGGTAAAGTTTGTATTAATACTGGACGTGCACCATGATCAGCTAAAAAATTTATTGATTACATTAATAGTTTTGGTCCAAACAAAATTCAATTTTTATCCGCTTACAATGGTGGTTATATCTATGACTATTTAGATAAAGAAACACATATACAAACTATTCCTCACGGTACAGTAAAAAGAATTTATGATCTTGTTTTAAAACACAATGCTCATATTTGAATCCATTCAGTTAATGGTGAGCAAAATAAGAGCATTGAAACAAACAAATTAATTTACAAATATTTCATTAAATTTTTTAGATCTTTAAATTTAATTAAAGTTAAAGATCTAAACAAGCTTGAATCATTCAAAATGAATATTTTTTCAGCTTCAAAAAACAAAATAAATTGATTTTATAAAGATTGTTGCAAATTAAATCTTCAAAAACAAGCAACATTTTGCATGTCACGACCAAAAGTAATTGAAATAAGTCCAAAAAATAGTAACAAAGGGGTAATTCTTTCTATGCTGAGTAAAAAATATAAGATTGATAGATCACAAATTATGTCAATCGGCGATTCATTCAATGATAAAGCAGCTTTTGTTGTATCAGGTTATGCTATTGGTGTTAAACCAAAGGAACAACCTCTTGAAAAATTCTGTAATAAAGTTATTAGAAAAAATATAAATGCTGTTTCATATATCATTAACAACTTAGTTTTAGATAAAAATCTAAAGAAAAAATAAAATTAGGGAAAAATGAAAGAAAACAAAAATTTTTTAGTTTTAAAAGATATTAAAAAAACATATGATGATGGATATGTAGCATGTTCAAACATCAACATATCTATTGACAAAGGCAAGTTTGTCACTATCTTAGGTCCTAGTGGTTGCGGTAAAACTACATTACTTAAAATGATTGCTGGTTTTGAAAAACCAACAAATGGGAAAATCATTGTCAACGGTATTGATATTAAAGACTTGCCTATTCACAAAAGAAACACAGCCACTGTATTCCAAGATTATGCATTATTTCCTAATATGACTGTTTATCAAAACATTGCTTATGGAGTAAAACTTTTAAGAAAAAATCTTAACCACATCCCAAAAAGATATACAGCATTACTTGAAAAAACTAGAAATGAAGCTTTAGCTAAAGCAACACACCAAATTCAAAATCTGAAAGATGATCAATTAAAAATTGATATTGAAATTAATCGTTGAAAACGTTTCTATAACAAAGACGAATATCTAAAAAAAATTATTGATTTACGTTACTCTGCATTTACTAATGAAATTTTTAAATTAGAAAAAAGATTGTTTGCAGCTAAAGGTATAAAATATACTGGTTTCAAACTTTCATTAAAAAATAAATGAAGACTATACAAGAATAGAATCTTAAGTTTTCTTGGAATTAATCGTTTAACTAAATTTGATGTTAAAGGATTGCATAAACTTGAAATTAAGATTTTGGATTTAATCCGTTATTTCTATTACAAAACTCCAATCGATATTAAAATTGATCGCTTGTATGAAAAATATCGTGACAAAGACGAATGAATTTCATATTGAGAAAACTATCCAATACTAAAAGTTGAAGAATTTGAAAAATATTACACAACTAGGTCTTTCACAAAACAAGAAATCAAAAATGAAGTTGAAGAAGCTATTACTTTGGTTGGTTTAAATGGTAATGAAAACAAATATCCATTTGAATTGTCTGGTGGTATGCAACAACGTGTTGCATTAGCACGTGCAATTGTTGTAAAACCTGACATTTTACTTCTTGATGAACCCCTTTCTGCTCTAGATGCAAAAGTTAGAAAAAAAATGCAAGAAGAATTAAAACAAATTCACAGCGAATTAAAAATTAACTTCATTTTGGTAACTCATGACCAAGAAGAAGCTTTAAGTTTGTCTGACAGCATCATTGTTATGTCTAAAGGTAAAATTGAACAAATTGGTACACCAAAAAACGTTTATGAACATCCAAATAATATGTGAGTAGCTAACTTTATTGGTCAAGCTAACTTTATTCATGCTATTTATCTCGGCAAGAACAACTTTAAAATTGAAAATAAAGTCTATAGTTGCTCTTTAATTAACTACAATTTTGCTAAATTAGTAGCAAAAACTGAATTTATTATTGTCTTGCGTCCTGAAGATATTCAAATATGTAAACAAAACAAGGGTTTTAAAAATGTCAAAATTGTTTCATCAACCTATAAAGGAACATTTTACGACATTGCATGTGAAACTAAATTAAAATCAATTTTGCATTTTCAAACTACTGACTATTACAAAAATGGTGAAGTAGTCGGAATAAAGTGAAACTTTAAATATTGTTCGATCTTGTTAAACAATAAAAAAAATAGTAGCTATGAAAACAATTCTTAAAGAAAATAAATTTGGTGTAGTTAAAACTACTTTCAATAATGCTATGAAAACAAAAAAACTTTTGTTAATTATCCCTTATGCATTACTTTGCATAGTTTTTCTTGCTATTCCATTAATCTTAGTTTTATTTAATTCTTTTATTGGCGATGTTAGTGCATCATGAATGGTTGTCAACAATTTTATATGACAAAAAATTCTTTTATCAATTGTCTTAGCCCTAATTGCCACAATCATCTGCATTTTTATTTCATACCCATTTTCATATTTTATTGCTTTCAGTAAATATAAAATATGAAAATCAGTAGTCATTATTTTAATAACCACTCCTGTTTGATCAAGTTACTTAATTAAAATTATTGGTTTAAAAACTTTTTTTGATTTATGTTTAGGATTTTCTAATTCTACATATGGACATATTTTTACAGTAATTGGTTTAGTTTATATTTACACACCATTTATGATTTTACCAATATATAACGTCTTAAATGACATGCCTAAAAATTTAATTTTTGCTAGTCAAGATTTAGGTCACAATTATTTTTCAACATTTGTAAGAGTCATTTTTCCTTTTACTAAAAATGCTTTCTTTGCAGGAATAACTTTAGTTTTCTTACCTGCAGTAACAACTGTAGCTATTCCCCAATTTTTAAACAATAATACTGACTCAAGTATGATTGGCGACATCATTACCCAAGAAGGTGAACAAGGCTTGATCTCTAAGATTGCTTTAACTAGAGCAAGTGTTGTTAGTTTAATTGTTAGTATTGTTTCTTTATTGCTTTATGGTTTTATTGCTTTTATTCCAAAGATTGGTCAATTGATAAGAAAACACCACCCTGTTACTAAAAAGGAGGAGAAAAATGTCTAGAATGGACTTGCCATTAAATAACTTTACTAGCAGAGCAAAGAAATACTTAGGTTTCTTTAAAAATTTTTATGTTCTTATTATTTTATTAATCATTTACATTCCCCTTATAGTTGTTTTACTATTAAGTTTTACTGGTCAAACTAATCGAGGAAATATTGTCCTTAACTTTAATTCACTGTCATTTAATAATTGAAAAATCTTATTTACTAATGATGCCTTTTTAGATTCTTTACTTAATTCCTTAATTATTTCAGCTGTAGTTGTGCCTGTTTCAGTCTTTATTGGAGTAATTACTTGTTTTGGAATATGAAATACTACCAAAAAGAAGGAACTAGCAGTGATTGGAATTAGCAAATTATCTATTGCCATCCCCGAACCAATCACTGCTATCTCATTAGCTTTATTATTTTCATCAACATGAGTAGCTATGGGCTTAAATTTTGGTCTAATCACTATTTGTTTATCACACATTTCTTTTTGTACTCCATATGCAATTGTAGCAATTTACCCAAAAATGCAAAAGATGAATAAAAACTTAGTGATGGCCAGCTATGACTTAGGCTATAGCAAAGTAAAAACCTTCCTTAATATTGTAATTCCTTATTTACTACCAGCCATTTTATCAGCTGCAGCAATTACTTTTGCCATGAGCCTTGATGATTTTATCATCACTAATTTAATCAATGGTTCAACTCAAACTATTTCAACAGCAATTTATACAACCAGAAAAGGAATCAAAGCTTGAGTAGTTACTTTTGGTGGTTTTTTAATAATTATTACTGCTTTTATTACTTTAATTGCAGCATTAAGAAAAATTAGACAAAACAAAACTATAAAAAAATTAAAAACAGCTAGACATTATGAAAATAGTTCACAATAATAAATTCAAAAGATTTTTACAATTACCTATGGTAATGTTAATGAGTAGTAACTTATTACTACTTTCTAATTGCAACAGTGCCTTTAATTCAACTATCCAATTTGCTAATTTTGAAAGTTATATGAGTCAAGATTTAATTAATGACTTGTCTCATAAGTACAACGTTCAATTCCCTTACTATACCACAAATGAAGTAATTGAAACTAAATTTGCTAATTACTATGATATTGCTATACCAAGTTGTTACCAAATGCTAGTTTTACAACAAAAAGATATGTTAGAAAAAATAGATTGAAGTCTTTTTGATATTAAAGGTGTTGAAAATGCAGAAGATGCTAAAGCAATATTTAATAAAGAATTGATTGATGATGTAAATAAATGGGTTAAAGATTGAACTGCAGATCCAAAACATAATTTTAAAGAACCGATAAATAATATTTTGGATTACTGTGTACCTTATTTTGCTCAGTCATTAATGTTTGCTTATAAAGGACCATCACAAACCTTTTATCACCATGATAAACAACCTATTAGTGGTGAAAATGAAAACATTACTTGAGATGATATTTTTTATACATTTAGTCCAAGTTCACCAATTGCTGATTTCTTTAAGCCACAAAAAAATCAATGTTGTGCAATGTTAGATGATTGTCGTAGTATTTATGATGTGGCAAGGATTATAGACACAAATAATGAAACTAATGAACCAAATCTAGAACTTACTCTTGAAGATGCTAAAAAAACCTATGATTGCATAACAAAATATTTTGAAAATTATGTTGGAAACTCCTGAATACAAATTCAAACTGACTCAGGAAATATCGCTACTAATTTATCTAATCACAATGGCGGTTATTTGGGTGCCATTACATGATCGGGTGATATTTTATATGCCGCAATGGGAGCAGGGGAATTTGATCCTTGAGATGCTAAAAATTTACATATTGTTAAGCCGCTTGGTGGAGCAACATTAAACGAAGTAGATGTTATTGTTATTAATAAACAATCCAAAAAAGACAAAAACTCAATCTACAGCATCATTAAACAAGTGGCTTTGGATGGATGCCAAGTTAATGAAAAAGAACTGTTTGCTAAAAATGAAAAAGATCAATATAAATATTGAACCATCCAAAATTTTGATGCCATTGGTTATACACCTGTCTTAAAAAACATTTATGAATCTATAATTGGTGATAGTTGTCCATATTGAGAAGACATCGAAGATGAAGCTACTAAAGAAATGTACAAAAAAATCATTGAAAATGAAAAAGGTCAAACTCGTTTATTTGGCAAACCTTTAACAGATTTACAAAACTCAAACATTCATTGAGCTTGACTAGAAAGTAAGGAAAAATTTTAGTAATGATCATTATAGGAATTGAAACAAGTTGTGATGATACTTCAATTGCTATCATAAAAAATGGCAAAGTCCTAGCAAATGTTACATCAAGTTCAACTAAGGTACATGAGCAATACGGCGGAATCGTTCCAGAATTAGCGGCAAGAAAACATTGTACTAATATTGATAAAGTATTTCAACACGCTATTAAAATAGCAAAAATAAAGCCGAATGATATTGATTATGTTGCTTATACATCTGAACCTGGTTTAATTGGTTCTTTGCATGTTGGCAAAGTCTTCGCTAAACAACTAGCAGCATTATTAGGTGTAAAAATTATTCAAGTAAATCACTTACTTGCACACATCTTTTCTTATTTTTTAGATCATGATATTAAGGATTTAAAGTTTCCTTTTTTAAGTGTAGTTGTATCAGGCGGGCACACTTTCATTGCTATTAACTATAGCGTTAATAAATACAGAATCTTAAACAGTAGTATTGATGATGCATGTGGTGAAACGCTTGACAAAATTGGAAGACTTTTAAAATTACCTTATCCAGGCGGAATAAGTATTGACAAAATCTATAACTCAAAAAAAGTTTTTGACCTCATCAAACACTCAATAGCAGATAAAGAATTTAGTTTTAGCGGTTTAAAAACAGCTGTTTCTAACTTGATTAATAATTTACGACAAAAAAAGAAGAAAATTGATACTGTTGGTATAGCAAGTTCTTCATTAAAGTGAATTATTGATGACTTAGAAATAAAAATTAAGTATTATCTAAACAAATATCCAAAAACTAAGATGATTTTATTTGGTGGTGGTGTATCAGCCAATTCTTTATTAAGAAAAACCTTCACAAAATGAAGAAATACAAAATTCTTATTCCCGACAATACAGTATACTAATGATAATGCTGCAATGGTTGCATTATGAGCATTTTTATTGCTCAAATATAGAGGTAAAGAATGTTAATTAAAAATATTCAAACATCTGAATCAGTTGGATATGGACATCCAGATAAAATTTGTGATCAAATTGCCGATTTAATTCTTGATACATGTTTAAAACAAGATAAAAATTCACGTGTTGCTTGTGAAGTGTTTGCTGGTAACAAGAAAATTATAGTTGGTGGAGAAATAACTACCAAAGGTTATGTTGACGTAGTCAAAGTAGCTTGGAAAGTGTTGAAATTCCTAGGCTACAATGAAAATGATTTCACTATCACTTCATGTATTAATAAACAATCTCCTGATATTGCAGCTAAAGTAAACTTAAATAATAAATTAGGAGCTGGTGATCAGGGTTTAGTTTATGGTTATGCTTGTAACGAAACTAAACAATTTTTGCCACTTGCTACTGTTTTATCACATGAAATTTTAAAGAAAACTTGTAATTTAATTAAGGTTAAAAAACTAACTGGTATCAAATATGACATGAAATCACAAGTTTCTATTGATTATTCTGGCAAGAAACCAATAGTTGACTCAGTTATCTTATCTGTTCAACATAATAAAAATATTAATTTGAATAAATTAAGAGCAAAACTTGATAAAACTGTAATCAATCCTATCTTAAATGACTTTTCTTTAAATACTAACTGCCAAAAATATATTAATTATGGTGGAACTTTTGTTTTGGGTGGACCTGAAGCAGATACAGGTTTAACAGGAAGAAAAATCATTGTTGACACTTATGGATCAAGTGTTCCACATGGTGGTGGAGCTTTTAGTGGTAAAGATGCTACTAAAGTAGACCGTACTGGAGCATATTTTGCAAGATATATTGCCAAAAATATTGTCGCAGCAGACTTAGCTAAAAAAGTTTTAGTCCAATTATCCTTCTGCATTGGCAAACCAACCCCAACAAGTATTTCTATAAATACTTTTAATACTTGTAATGTTAGTGAAGACAAAATTAAAGATGCCGTTGTAAAAAGTTTTAATTTTGATCTGGCTAACATTATTAAAACCCTAAACTTAACTAAACCTATTTTTAGTCAAACAAGTGTTTTTGGTCACTTTGGAAAAAATAATTTACCATGAGAAAAAACCAATAAAGTTAAAGTTTTAAGAGATAATATTTATGGAAGAAAAAGAAAATAAAGACATTTTATTTGAAATTTTAGAAAAAAAATTTAAATGGTCTAATGGTACAGGCTATGATCCTACTGATGTAGACAAATTCTTTGATGAAGTTATGGTTTATTTACAAAATGTTAATGAAACTTTAGATAGAAAAAACAAGGAAATAGCTCAAAACCATGAAACAAACCTAAAACTTAGCAGAGAAATAGTTAATTTAAATGAACAAATTACAACATTAAATAACATTATTCAAGAATATAAACAAGAAGGATATGGACGTCACTCTACACATTTAAAAGAAATTCAAACTACCAATGCTAATGATAATCAAACCAAGAAAACAAGAAATGAATAATGAAACATAAAGTATGACAAGCAAAATTAAATTATTAAAAGAAATAGATTACAAAAAAGAAATTCAAGTGGATCGCCTAATTGTTGATTTTTATTTGATTAATTGACAAATAAAAAATATCAAAACAACTAGACCAAACATTAATGATAAAGAACTATCACAATTAGTTTATGACGAAGTTTTGAAAGCAACCAAATTTCAATACTTAATGATTTATTTAAAAGACTTTTTTGAATTTAATATTTCTAAAGAAGATGCAGATAACTATATCAAAACTCATTTTAATGAAAAAACCATTCAAAATAAGAATGAAATGCTTCTTAATCAAGTAAAAACAGTAATCCAAACTAAATTAATTTTGAATTATTTCATTAAGGAATTTAAAATTGAATTCAGTGATAAAGAAGCAAAAGACCAATTAAACTATGAATACAAGAAATTTAATCGCTCAATTCACGATATTTTAAATAACAAAAATGGTGCCTTTGATCATTACAAACAAAACGAATTAAAATCTAAAGCTATTGACACATTGATAAGTAAATTCAAAACTAACATAGTTACTGATAAGATCAAAACTCAAATTACCAATGCATTGAAGCAAAATGCTATATTTTCACAAAATATTCAATTTGAAGGATTTATTTTAAAAATTCTTAATGACAAAATTAAATAAGAATAATCTAACCTTGATTTTGGAAGGAAATTCTTCCATCAATATCATTAATATATTGAGCTGAGATTAAACAATTTTCATCAACTTTACGAATAATTGAAATTAAGTTTGGCAATACAATTACTTGTCCAATTGTAATAAGAATTTTACTCTTAACATTCGAAAAGCCACCATAACTGTCAAGAATAGTTGTTGGATTGATGTAATTATTTTTAAATAATTCTTTATTGATTTCATGAATTTTTTTTGAATAAACTTCAATTCTAATCAATTTTCTTCAAGGAAATAATAATCGTAATACATTTGAACAAACAACAGCTCAAATAATTGAACAAAATAAATTACCAGTCAAAAAATACTCAATTTGACAATATTTAGCATCAACAAGTCAACCGGAAACAAAATTTCCTAAAAAAATACCTGTTGTTAATCCTAATGAGTTAATAAGTAATAGTAAACTATTAACAGGTTTATTTTTAACTTGACTTCAGTATACTGCAACAATATCACTACCAGCTGTTGAAGAACTAGTAATGAATAATAGTGTGCTAATAATACCATTAATAATGCCATAGGTAATGGCATAAACTAATAAACAAAAGATTCTGATGATACTTATAGTATCAATGTCAAATTTTTGTTGAGTTGCTATTTTACTACTTTCAACTAAAATTGATCAATTGTAATGATAACCTATACCATCTTTATTAACTTCAACTGTTGGATATCATCTGTTATAAAACTGCAAACATAATACTTTGGCATCATAAAGTTGCTCATTAACTGTTGCTGTTTCACCAAAAATATGAATGAATTTGAAACAACCTGCAAATGTTCAAACAAAAGCTAAACTTTGAGTAGTAACAATGTATACAAATGTTAATATTGCAAAAGTTTTACTGATTTTCTTTCATGCTAAGAAAAACAAAACAATATTTAAACCAATATACAAACCTCAGAATAGCATTCCATAAACAACTTTTGTTAATATTTCATTTTTTATCCCTAAAGTATGAGTCATTACTACATTAATAAAACGAGCAAAACCTTGAAAAAAAGCATTGAACCCACCTACATACAGTCCGGTTGGTTCCACAAAAATAGCCATAGCAATAGAAGAAATTACTCCAAGAGTAATGCTTATAACAAGTTTTAGTCAAAATGATGACAAGCCATAGAGTCTAGAAAATTTTAAAATACCAGAGTTGGTACGAAAAATCTTCACTCGATTTTTTACAAAACCATTTTGACTCATATTTTATTAAACCTTTTTAAAATAACTTTGAGAATGATTACAAGTATCACAAATTTTAGGAGCTGTTTTTGCTACAACTACATATCCACAATTAGAACATCTTCATTTAATTGCTTTATTACTATTGAAAACTTTCTTATTTTTGATATTTTTTAATCAAAGATTAAAAAATTGTTCATGATCTTTCTCGATTTTTGCAACATTCTCAAATAATCTTGCTATTTTCAAATAACCTTCTTTTTTAGCAACAATAGCCATTTGTTTATACATTTTGGTTCATTCTTCATGTTCACCAACAATAGCTTGCTTTAAGTTTTTTTCAGTTGAACCAATTTGATTTAAACATTTAAGCCAAATCTTAGCATGCTCCTTTTCGTTATTTGCAATAGAAATAAAGAACTTAGCAAGTTCAACATAACCTTCTTTTTTTGCTACTGAAGAGAAATATGTATATTTGTTTCTAGCTTGACTTTCACCAGCAAAAGCAAACATAAGATTTTTATATGTCTTACTTTTGACATTAACTGCTTTATTTTTACTAATCATATTCATTAGATTATATATTAGTTTCTATTTTTAGTTTTATGCGTTATTGATTTAATTTTTCAGTACAAAATTAAAAGGGAAGAGCCACTACTGTTGAAAATACAACCAAAAATTGTGGTTGGATATCATCCTGTTATATACATCCCAATAACACCAAAAATAACTAAAATAAAAGCTGAAATTATATTGAAAATAATGTACCAGATACTTATTTTTTTTATTTCATCTCGTTTGCATGTTGAAAAGAATAAAGGTCAATTTACAATTGTTCAAGTTATTGCTCCAACACTATTAGTAACTAACAAAAGTGCTATTTGGGTGTTAGATAATTCAAGAGTTTTTCAATCATAAGCCTTGCACAAACATATTAGCACAAATAAACCTACAAATAATAAACCTCCTGCTAAAGCAAAACCAAGTTTTGTTCTAAAAAACATCACTATTTTGCCAAGACCATTAGCTTTTCTAACATCATTAGTACTTACCACTCAATTACTAATATCCTTTTTGCATTCAGCTCACGTTTTTCTTCTTGCAATCATAGCTCTGACAATAAAAATAGTGATAAGTGTTGAACAAACTGTACCAATAGAATTTAAAGTGATTGATGACAAATAATATAATCATTCTCAAACACCAAAAGGTTGTGTTGCTTTTGACAGCTCAAACAATAAAAATAATAGTGCTCATGTAAAATAACTAAGAGCACTAAATAAATAAGTGCTGAAAGTAACTAATGAACCAAAGTTGTGATCTTTAGTTTTATAGGTTTTGATAGTTTGAGAAATAACAGAAAAGGCAACCAAAATAATTGATGCTAAACCAGACACTGCGCCAATTATAAATGGTAGAATGAATTTATCATCATTATCGTTCATAAACAATATAGTTATATAGTAAGTTCAAATGCTTTAAAATATTTTTCTTATCAATATTTTTAGCTTGTTTAACAATTTTAAAGATACAATGTAAAATTGCTCCTACTAATAATAGTGTTAATATTTCTTTTTGATAATGACTAATACTAATTTGTAAAAGTTTGATTTCATCAAAAACTTGATAAGTAACAACTTCAATGAAAACATCCACAAATGTGTATTTACCGCCTTTATTTTTTTGAAATTCAAAGTTATTCTTAAAAATACTAGCGTTTTCAAAAATAAAATCATATAGGATGTTAAATAATTTAAAAACCAATTGCCTAATGGTAATTGGTTTAAAATTTTTAGGGATTGGTAATTTATTAACTAATCGTTCTGAAATAGCAAATTTGAAAAAAGCTTGTTTACAATTGAAATGGTTATAGAATGTGATTAATGTTATATTGGCCTTGTGACAAATCTGGGTTATCTTAATGGCATTATTTCGTGATTTTTTGTTTTCAAGGAGGTTAAATCAAGCATTAACTAACAATTTTCTAGTTTTGATTATCCTCAGATCTAAAAAATCATTCATACTTTTTAGATATACAAAAATTATAAATAACTTTGCTTATATAGGAACAGGACAAAGGCAACTGGGACAACACAAAAAAATACACAAAACTAAAAAATAGTTTATTTTACTTTATTAATTATTAGCAATTATGTATGTAAACTTTAGAAATATTTGCTGATTAACTCATTCTTCAGAAAAAAGATTTGCTAGTTCTTATTAGTTAAAAATAACCATTTTATTTTTTTCATTTTTACAAGCAAATTTGTCAAAATCAAAACTACTATCTGTTTTGTGACTGTTTCAGTATTCACAAGATTTGATTACAAAATCACGAGTAAAGAAATCGCCTAATGGATAAGTGTAAACTCTATATCTTTTTGAAAGACTGGCATTGTACCGCATGTATAGTTTAAACATAGTATTTTGATAGTTACCACCGTCATAAGTAAAATTATCAACAACAACTGGAACTAAATCTTCAAGGTAGTTTCATTCATTTTTGCTTTCATCATATCTAGAACCAGTAATAGTTACTCGCTTTCATGTTGTTGAATCATTAATATCATTATCTTCATCAGATGGGTCATATAACCACATTACAGGTATCTTAATTGTTTGGCCATCATCATTTTTTTCTTCAGTGTAATCAACAATATATTTTCTTACATGACGACCATCAACAGTTTGATCAGATTTTGGTGCTTCTTTTACAGCAATTTTACAACCATAGAATTGCAATGGACCAGCTAAGTAATTTAATTTTGTAGTTTTTTCATCAGATATTTTTATTTCTGGTAATTCAAGTTCTTTTTCACCAGTGAAACAGTTAGTTTCTATTTTTTCAATCCAGTCATATTGTGAATTGTTTTGACCATATACAAAGGCTGATTTGTCATCAGCTTTGTCATTATTCGTTCAACCACCAGATAATGCATAATCCATAACATTTCATAATTGACTTATTGTCAATCAGCCTTTAAGTACATAGTTGTCATATGTTAAGAATTGATATAAATCTCATTTGGTAATTTTATTCATACCAGCAAGTTGTGAACGGACTGAATCAATACATAAGAATGAAGTTGAAACTTTAGTTTTATTTGAAATATTTTCATTGTCTGGCAATTGTGAATTAACAATGTTGCATCCATCTGTGATTGATTTGGTTAATCATAAACCAGCATTATCAACTATTTGCTCTGAACAATAGTACTCATGACCTATATCACAATTACCAAAAGCTGGATAAGATAATTCAAAATCATCACTAGAATTTTTACTTTCAAATAATGGTTTGTTTAAATTTTCAAGAACAATTCCTTTTTGCTTTTTGAATGCTTTAACAGCATTATTTAAAAGTTGATTTGATGAATTATTGGCTTTATTTTCAATACTTTGAAGTTCTTGTTTGGCTTCTTCAAAAGTAGTAGCTACTTTTATTGTAGGAGTTGTAATTTTTAAACTAAGAAGTTTCTTACCTGGTTGGTTAGATGCTGAGTAATTTAGTTCTAAGTCAAGATAATTCCTTCCACTTGAACCAGCTTGGCCAATTCAAATATTGTTACCAAATTTATTATTTTTGATATATCCACTAGCAATTTTATGACTGTGACCAGAGATAATAGCATCTACTTTTGTTGTTAAGTTTTGTGCTAATTCTTGTGCTTCACCAACGACATTTTGTCCATCCATATCAGACGTAATATGTGTTAACAAAATAAATGCATCAATTTTGTTAAATTCATCATGTTTTTCTTCTTGGCATAATTTTTTTGCATATTCAACTGATGCATTGTAATCAATGAATGCATAATCTTTTGTGGCAAGTTTATTGCCATCAGTACGTGTCAAAACAGTTGTCAAACCGATTAAACAAATTTTTAAATTACTTAAATCGACTATTTTATATGGATCAGCCCATTCAACTTTATTTTGCTTTCATATTTCATAATCAGAGTTATCATTATACGATCATGTTTTTTTATAAAAATCGTTTTCTTTGTCCTCAACATTATTCTTAAGAATATTAGCAGCAATAAAGTAATTACCAACTGTTTTTTCAGTCCTAGCTGATTGATCGTATAATTTTTTATCAGCTAAATAGTTGTTTGTTATTAATCCATCAGTTGATGAAATAGTTTTTTCTCAATCAAATTCATGATTACCTACAGCTGAATATCTAACATCTAAAGCTTTTAAAATAGGAAAGATTGTTGTTCCTTGAAGGGAGGAAGAAAAAACATCTCCTGAATTATTGTCTCCTGCAGAAACAATCATAGAATTAGGAGAAGCTTTAATTTTGTCATTTAGAATATCTGCCAAACGTAAAATTCCTGGGTTTTTTGGTGAAACGTTAATATCTTCATCACCATAACCACAAGCGGCTCCGTGAAAATCATTAACACTATAAATGTGTACTGTTTGATTGTCTGTTTTAACAATGTCACTTTGGCATGATGAACTTGCACCAATACCAAAAAATATCATTACAGAAATACCAATTTTCGTTAATGAACTTTTTCTCATACAAAACATCTCTTTTTTATTAAATGGTGCCGAAAATCGGAATTGAACCAACAACCTACTGATTACAAGTCAGTTGCTCTGCCTGTTGAGCTATTTCGGCAAATCTTATTTTGAAAAATATTATATAAATATTTTTCTGATTTTGTATTGACTGGTTATAATATTCACACAATAATTTTAAACTTTAAAACTATTGTACTCTTACTAATTAGCAAATTAGTAAATACCCAGGAGGAAAAGTGAATAAGTATGAAATAATGCTATTATTGAAAGATTCTTTATCAGTTGAAAATGCTGATAAAAAAGCTGATCAATTAATTGCTTCATTTAAAAAAGCAGATAATTTAAAAGAAACTAAGTGAGGTTTAAAACCAATGGCTTATGCCATTAAAGGTTGCAAACAAGCTTATTATTACATTTACAATTTTGAAATCGAAAACAAACAATTATTAAAAGAATTTAGAAGAATTGCTCAAATAGATGAAAATGTTTTACGTTTTCTAATCATAAATGTTGAAAAGAATTATGGCTATAGAGCGACTATCAATGAAAAGAAAGTTAACAAGAGTAAGATAAAAGAAAAAATCTACTTAGAAAAACAAAAGAAACTAGAAAGTTTACTTGCTTTTAAACGTGATGCTAAAAATTCAAAATCTGCTTCTGAAACTAAAACCGAAATCAGCAAAAATGAAAATGATGCAGGAGTAAAAGAAAATGAATAGAGTTTTTTTAGTTGGAAATCTAACTAGTGACCCGATAGCAAAACAAACCTCTACCGGAAAAAGCATGTCATCTTTTTCTGTTGCTATTAACGAAAAAATGAATAATCAAAATAGAACAATGTTTATCCCATGCAAAGCATGAGATAGAAGAGCAGATTTCATTAATGCTTATTTAAAAAAAGGTGATACAGTCGTCATTGATGGTAAATTAGACCGTAGAAGTTATGCAAATAAAGAAGGTAAAAATGTTTATGTTACTGAAGTAATTGTAGAACAAATTAAACCAGTAAGAACTAAACATACTAGTGTGGCAAAAGAAGATAGTTTAGCAAAAGAAGAATTAGTTTCTGTGAATGACAATTTTGATGTTGATCAAAACAGTCAAGAAACTAATGAAACTAAAAAAGCGCCTAATGAAAATAAAGAAGATACATTAGATTGAATTAATGATGAGGAAAAATAATTATTATGAATAGTAAGGTTTATAACAGTCAAAATTTAAAAAGAAAAAGAAAACGTGTTAAAAAAGTTTGCAAATTATGTGCACAAGGTGTTAACTACATTGATTACAAAGATGTTGAAACTCTTCAAAAATACATTAGTCATAGTTGCAAAATCCTACCCAGAAGAGTGTCTGGTCTTTGCCAAAAACACCAAAGAATGGTTGCTAATGGTATTAAACGTGCAAGAATTGTGGCTTTAATGCCATTTGTAAAAGAGGATTAAATGAAAATCATATTATTAGAAGATATTAAAAATACTGGTAAAAAAAACGATCTTATTAATGTTAAAGATGGTTTTGCACGTTTTTTAATTACCACTAACAAAGCTGTTTTTGCTAGTAAATTATCTTTAGAAAAATTACAAAAACAACAAAGCAACCAAAAACAAATTGACAATAAAAAACTAGAAGAATCTAAAGCTTTAAAAGCTAAAATTGAAACTTTAAAACTTAAATTTAAATTAAAAGTTGGTGAAAAACAAACATTTGGAACTGTCACAACTAAAACAATTATCGATTGTCTTGCTTCAGAGCATAACCTTGCTATTGACAAATATATGTTTGTTGATAACAAAAAATCTTACCAACTAGGTGAACATATTATCAAAATTAAACTTGATAAAAATGTCACTGCTTCTTTACATATTGATGTAGAAAAGGAAAAATAATTTTTAAAGATGGCTAAAACAACACAAATCAATGAATATCTTGCAAAAATTGAATCAGAAATTTTAACAAATATTATAAACAAACCCATTAAAATGCAAAATGTAGTATTAGATTTGGAAAGTAAAGATTTTTCTGATCACAAAAATCGTTGTGTTTATGCAGCTTTATACCAACTAAATAAACAATCAATCATCATTAAACTAAATACATTAATTGACTTTATTGCTAATAACCCAGATTATCAATTTGATCATTGAAAAGAATATATTGAAACACTAGCTAATGATTTTTATAATGATGATGATTTAGAAACAAATATCCAAATTATCTATAATGCCTCAACTAAACGTCTTTTAGACGAATTTGCACGAAAAACTCTAGAAACAAAAATGGATTTTTCTCAACCAATAGAAAAAATCTATGACCTACAAAAAAGTTTCTTAGACATTATTGAACGTAAAAAAAGTTCTACTTTAACAGAAATCCAAAAAGTTATGGACATTTGCTTGAGCAAAATTAGTAAAAACTTAGGAAAATCTAGTATTACTGGAACACCAGTTGGTTTTAATGAAATTGACAAAATCACTAGTGGTTTTCAAAATGGTGATTTAATTATTTTAGCTGCTAGACCAGGTGTTGGTAAAACTGCTATCTCTTTAAACTTCTTGCTAAATGCTGCAAGAGATATCGTGTTAAGAAAACAACAAGATAAAGAAAAAGTAGTAATGTTTTCTCTAGAAATGGGCTTAGACCAAATTGGTCGTAGACTTATTAGTCTAGCTAGCGACATTGATGGTACTAAACTAAGAACTAGTAATTTAACTAAATCAGAATTTGATCATGTGAAAGTTCGTTCATCTGAAATTGCCTCTTTACCAATCCTAATTGATGATACTTCTGATTTATCAGTTGTTGATATTCAATCAAAACTAAAACAAATTGCTAATCAATACACTATTAAATTAGTTATTGTCGATTATTTACAACTTATTAAAGCACCAAAATTACATGGTCAGCAGCAAAACCGTCAAGCAGAAATTTCAACTATCTCTAGAATGTTGAAATTATTTGCAAGACAAATAAAAACCCCAATTATTGCTTTAGCTCAATTATCAAGAGCTATTGAAAAACGCGGTGGAAATACTGAACCTATCTTATCAGACTTAAGAGAATCTGGAGCGATTGAACAAGATGCAGACTTAGTTACATTCTTATATGTTCCAGATAGTGACAGTAGTGATAATAAGACTGCAACAAGATTAAATGTTCAATACATTATTGCTAAACACCGTAATGGTGCAACAGCAAGATGCAACTTATTAATGCTTAAATCAACAGGAAGATTTGTTCAAATAGACAACAACTTTAGTCAAACCAAAAGTGGTCAACCGCCATTTATGAATGAAAGCGAAAATAACTATGAAAGTTAATAAAAAGTTTTTTCTACCAACAACTGGTTTATTAGCATTTACAATGCCAATCTTGTTAGGAACACTAACTAGTTGTAACCAAACATGAGCATATACCACTCCTATCATTTGTGGTACTAATTATGTCAATGATGAACATGATCCTTTTTTTAATTTTAGAAATGATGAACTATATGATAAAGATAATGAATCGCTATCAACATATTTGCCAAGTAATTATGTTTTTTTAAAAAGTAGTGATGGTAAAAATAATTCTTTTTATGGTTACACAGCACCCGTAAAAAGTTGAATTGAAGATGAGGGCAAAGCCACTGCCTCTAAAAAAACCTGTAAAGATTATCAAATAGCATCAGATTGTTGATATCAATTAGTAAAAGAACAAAACAATCCTGATTTTCCCATTCAATATCAAATAAAAGACTCTAGTCAAATATTATTTAATTACCACAATTATGAAATTACTAAGTCTATTTCTTTGGTAAACAACATTGCTCAATCATTAAGTTTTATGATTGATAATGCCTTTACCTACCAACAAAGTTTTCTTAACAAATCAGATCAAAAAAATGAAGAAAAAATTGCTAATGCATGAGGTTGTGCAAAATTAAATTTCAATTTCGAACATGGAAACAAAGATAGTCAAGAAAATGCTGATTTCTATGAATTTCTTTTTGCTAATGCAAATTTCCATGCTATTGGCAAATCAAAAGCTTTCTTAAAGACTTCTGCAATAAATTTTAATTTTCATGAAGATTATTTTCCAATTGCCACATATGAAAATAATAAATTTACCAATAAATTTAAAAAACTATTAGAAGATGATAAACAATTTAACTCATTCAAAGAAACAGAAACTACTAAACATTATTGAACTAGCAAAGATAAACCTATTACCATAGAAAAATTTTGAATTAATGGTAGTCAACAAGAATATAAGAATGTAGTAAAACAAACCTACTATTATCAAAATGTTCCTATTATTATCAATCCTGTTTCACTAATAAAAACTTATCTTAACCCAACTTGTAGTTCATCTTTTTTAGTTGGCGATTATTACCAAAATAATGCTAGTGTTATCAAAGATACAATTGGTAATAGTTGACAAGATGCTGGAATTGGTAGTTTTGTTGGTACAAAATTTACAGGACCATCGCATAAATCTTTTGAGATAAAAATGAATAACAATAATCCTATAACCTTTTCTAACAATAAAGATAATCGCTTACCTAATGACATTAATGCTAACTGTTTTATTGGCTTATTAAATTGCAATGTAGATGAATATTCTTTAGGAAATGAGGTCTTAGAACAATCGTGTGATATATCACTTGCCAATATCTTCCCTGCTTATTTCTTAAAAGACTATGAAGACTTACTTACTGACAGTGTTGGAAACGATGTATATACAATAGACAATAACACTCTTAACAAACACTTAGAAGATATGGTTAAACTTCATACTAGAAAAAGTGAAGATGGTCAGCAAATAGATCCAAAGGATGTTAAAGATCAATCTTTGCTATCATTCTTAGGATATTTATTTGCCAATAAAGATAATAATATCCAAACAAAAGATTTTATTCAACCATTTGAAAAGATTTAATGACTACAACTACTAATTGATCATCATTTTTAAATAAGGAAAAGGAAAAACCATATTTCCAAAAATTATGATCATTTTTAGAAAAACAATATCAACAAAAAAATATTTTTCCCAAAAAAGAACAAATCTTTCGCTGTTTTGAATATTTTAATGTTGAACAATTAAAGGTAGTTATTGTTGGTCAAGACCCATACTATGTTAAAGGCTATGCAAATGGTTTAGCCTTTGCGGTTAATAATGATTGTAAAACACCTAAATCATTAATTAATATCTTCAAAGAAATTCAGAGTGAATTTCATTGTCAAAATAGTAATAAAACATTAACTGATTGAGCTAAACAAGGAGTCTTATTACTCAATAAAACTTTAACTGTTGAAGAAAACAAACCAAATAGTCATGTAAATATTGGATGACAATATTTTTTAAACAATCTCATTAACTATTTAAATAATTTGCCACAAACAATTGTTTTTGCTTTATGAGGTAATCAAGCCCAACAACTAAAACCTTTCATTAATACTAAAAAGCACAAAATTGTTTGTTGTGCCCATCCTAGTCCATTAAGCGCCAATAAAGGCTTCTTTAACTCTAATTGTTTTATCAAAATCAATAGTTTTTTAAAACAACCAATTAAATGGTAATTCTAAAATAATGGCTTAGCCATTTCTTTAGGAATTTTGATCTTAAAGTATTTTAAGATTGTTGGTGCAATATTAGCAAGACTACCATTTTCTAAATGAAGGGTTGTGTCTGTAGAAATAAAAAAGACTGGATTAAGTGAGTGAGTAGTACAAACTTGATTATTCTTATCTAACATTACATCACAATTACCATGATCAGCAGTAATAAATAATGTGTAATTTGCTTCTTGAGCCTTTTTAACAATCATTTCTAAACATTTATCTACTGTTTCAATAGCTTTAATTGTTGGTTGCATTTTACCTGTGTGGCCAACCATATCACCATTAGCAAAATTACAAACAAAAAAACCAAATTTATCCATATTCTTAATTAAAGTGTCAGTTATTTCATAAGCTGACATTTCTGGTTTTAAGTCATATGTTACTACTTTTGGGGAAGGAATAAGAATTTTTTCTTCATTTGGATAGTTAAATTCTTTGCCACCGTCTAAAAAGAAAGTAACATGGGCATATTTTTCAGTTTCAGCAATTCGTAGTTGTTTAATATTATTACTAGCAATAATTTCACCAAGGGTATTGGTAATTTTTTGTGGTGGGTAAAAAATAGCATTAGCAGCTATTCTGTCATAGTTGCACATGGTGATAAGAAACAAATTTAGGTCTCAAAGTGATGATTTAACTTGATATAAATTTGATTTCTTCAGTAAATGACAAATTTGTCTTGCGCGGTCAGGACGAAAATTAATAAAAAAACATCAATCATTTTTTTCTAGTGTTGTTTTACTAGCTTTTGTATTAAAGGCAGGTTGAATAAATTCATCAAAAATCTTTTTATCATATTGTGATTTAACATATGCTAATGGATCACTGAAACTATTAGCTCTGTTTGTATGCATAATTGCATCAATAGTACTTTGTACACGGTCTCAACGTTGATCACGATCCATTGCATAATATCTACCAGCAATTGTTCCAATTTGAATAAATGGATATTTGATGATTTTCTTAATAATGTGTTCTAAATCTTTATAGAACTCATTGGTACCTACATCGCGACCGTCACTAAAACAATGTAAAACGGTACGAATTTTATTATTAATACAAAATTCTAATAATGCATCAATATGACTAAGATGCGAATGAACACCACCATTAGAAAACAAACCCATAATATGTAATTTACTATTAGTTTTATTATTGTTAACGATAATATCGTGAAGAATTTTGTTTTTAAAAAAATTTTTGTCTTCAATATCATGATTAATTTTCTCAAGTTGAGTTAAAATAGTTCTACCCATTCCAATAGTAAAATGGCCGACTTCTGAATTACCCATTTGCTTTTTGGGTAAACCAACATATGGTCCTGATGCTTCAAGCAAGCAATGAGGACAAGTTTTAAGTAGTTTGTCAATAGTTGGTGTTTTTGCAAAGAAAAAAGCATTACCTTTTTTTTCTTTATTAACACCTATACCATCCAAAATGAGCAAACCAACTTTTTTATTCATTATTTATTACCATTAAAATTTTTGTAAGCTTTTGATTGTTTTAAAATAGACACAAATGCTGTTGGATCAAGGCTTGCCCCACCAACAAGTAGACCATCAATGTCATTTAATGACATTAAATCACTAGCATTCTTAACATTGGCAGAGCCACCATAAAGAATATGGACGTTTTCATCAATATTTGATTGTTTATCATCAAAAAACTTGAATGATTGTCTAATAAAACGAGCAATTTGTTGTATTTCATCTAAAGTTGGGGTTTTACCAGAACCAATTGCTCATAAAGGTTCATAAGCAATAATGCATTTTTGTATCAGATCTAAACTAATATCTTTAAAAATGGTTTTTATTTGTTGAGCAAGAAAAGCATTGGTTTGTTTACTTTTGTATGTTTCTAGTGATTCGCCAATACAAATAACTGGAATGATGTTATTATTTAATAAAACTTTGACAGTTTTATTAACATTTTCATCGCTATTTCCTAAATATTTTCTTGTTTCAGAATGGCCAACTATGGCATAGTTAATTTTAAATTCATTTAACTGTCAAAAAGCCACTTGACCAGTAAAAGCACCTATATTATTACAACCTACATCTTGTGCAAGAATATTAGTTTTACCTTTAGCAAAGTTAATTGCTGGTAAGATACCCAAATGACTTGGAGCAAAACCATGAATCAAGTTAGGGTTTTTGTTAATTCTTTTATCTTTTTTTATTAAATAATTGAAGTGTTTAAAGAACAAGCTAATTTCATTAAACTTTTTATGTAATTTCCAATTGCCAAAAATATAAGTTTTTCTTTGTGACATTATCAATAATTATTTTTTAAGTAATATACCTTTCAAAATTAATTGTTCAATGTGCTTAATAATATGGTCAGCTGCTGATTTTAATTGACCTACCATTTGATTGTTTAGACAAAAATAAACTTTGAATTTTGGTTCAGTTCCACTGATTCTAAATTTAATTCAAGAATCCTTATCTAAGATTCATTCAATAGCATCAGCATCTTTATTGTATTTAACACCTACAATTTTGTAATCAAATAATTTAGTTTTTTCTTTATTGATTTTTAATGCTCGATCAAACATTGTTTGAGCATCATTTAACCAATTTGATGATTCAATAGTGTAAGAATATGTTCTTGAAAAAGTTGGGCCAAATGTGTCAAAAATTTCTTGTTGAAGGAAATCGTGTAAGTCAAGAGCATATTTATTAATATTTGGATTTGAATAAATTTCAAGTGCTTGAGCAATTGCTCCAAAACTATCTTTATCATGAGTGCATGTGTGAACAAGAGCACCAATAGCTTCTTCAAAAGCAACAACTAATGAACCATTTTTTTGACATTTATTCAAAATATTACACATTCATTTGAAACCTGTTTTAGTACGAATAACGCTAGCACCATAAGCCTTTGCAATACGATCAATATAGTTTGTTGAAACTCAACTAGAAATGATATATGGTTTTTTAGGATAAATGAAATATTTTAAACCATAGTAGGTATAAATGATTCCCATTTCGTTACCATTCATAAATCTCCAACGATTGGTTTTTCTAAAACCAATAGCCATACGATCACCATCTGGGTCACAACCAAAAATAATGGTTGCTCCTACTTTTTCAGCTAATTTAATTGCTTCATCAAAACTACGTTCATCTTCAGGGTTAGAAATAGGTGATCCTGAAAAATAAGGATCAATTTTTTGTTGTGATGGAACAACAAAAACTTTTTTAAAACCTAAGAATTTTAAAAATGCTGGCATTAATTCACTAGTTGTGCCATGGTGTCCAGTAAAAACAATTGGCATATTTTTAATAGGGTTTTTAGGATCATTAAAATCTTTATGATTAATAATTGCATTCTTAGCAACAATTTTAAAATATTCAGTAGTAATTTTTGTGTAGTTAATGTAAGAAATTTTGCCTTTTTTACCTTTTTTGGGAAGTTCAATTGACAATATATCAGAAGACTTTGGCATATTGTTAATAATGACCTTAGCATCTTCAGGTAAAATTTGTGCTCCTAAGCTATTGTAAGCTTTAAAACCGTTATCAGTTTTAGGATTATGACTAGCGGTAATGTTGATTCCACCAGAAGCTTTAAATCTAGTAATAGCATAGGAAATAATTGGTGTTGGAATTAACTTATTGTCTTGAAACAATAAAACATCAATACCATAAGCAGTAAGCACATTAGCACATACTAAAGTAAATTGGTCAGAAAAAAGACGATTGTCATGTCCAATAACTACAACTGGTCTTTTATATTTACGTCGCAAAATATATTTGGCATAACCAACTGCCATTTGTTGGTAAACAAATTTATTTAAATATTGTGTTCCTGGCCCAATCTTAGCTCTTATACCGGCAGTACCAAAAGCAAGTTCTTCATTAGAAAAGGCTTTCTTTAATTCATTACTTTTCATTGCTTTAATTTCTTGCTTTAAATTTTTATCAACATTTTTAGCTTTTAGTCAATTTTCATATTTTCTAGCATCTAGCATATCCTGTACTCCTTAAAAAATACACATGTACTATATTTATATCTTTCTTTATAAAACAATAAACTAAAACAAATAAAATTATTTGTTTTAGAGTTAGTAGATAAAGAATGGAATGCTAATTAATTTTAGCAGCAGAAATTAAATCGCTTAATTTAAAAGTCTTGACAATCTTACCGCTAGGATTGTAAATATAAATCTTGTCATTATTTTTCATAAATTCAGATAAAACTTGTAAACAAGCTCCACATGGGTATGTTTGTGCTTTTTTGCTAGTTGAAAGTAAATGTAATTCATATATTCTTTTCATCCCATAACTAACACCATTAAAAACAGCATTTCTTTCAGCACAGGTTCCAAGATTAGTTACAACTTTACTTTCAAAATTGATACCAGGAAAATTTCCTTTATCCGTAACAATAATAACTGCGACTTTAAAATGTGAAAAAGGAGTGTATGTATTAATAGATATTAATTTTTTTAGGTTTTTAAAAATGACTTTATTTGTCATAATAAATTTTCTTAATTACTGGTTCAACTTCAGGTTTTTTCTTTAAAAAAAGACAGTTTTTTATAAAGGAGTTGCTAATTTCTTTACTAATTGGTTTATTAGAATAGCAAATAGCAATTTTTTCACCTTTTTTAACATAATCACTCTTCTTTTTACACAACAAAATCCCTGCTTGTGTATCAATAATATCATCTTTTTTAATTCTACCAGCTCCAAGTTGTGTGCTTAACATTCCAATCTTAGCAATTGATCCAAAATCTAAATATCCATCTTTATTAGCTTTAATATCTAAATGATATTTAGGTTTAAAGTATGTATCTTTTTTAACTAAGTCAACATTACCTTTTTGAGATTTAACTCATTCATAAAATTTATTTAAAGCTTTTTTAGATTTGATGGCATTATCAATAAGTTTAATTGCTTCACCACGACTAATTTTTCTATTAGCTTCACATAAAATAACAGCTACAAGGTTATAAATTAATTTCTTTACATCAGGATATTTATTAACATTGCCGCTTAAAAAGTCGACTGCTTCTTTTACTTCAATAGCATTACCAATCGCATTGCCTAAAGGTTCATCCATTGATGAAACAATAATAGTTAATCTACGTTTCATTTTCTTGGCAATATAACGTAGATAACTAATTAAGGCTTGAGCATCTTTAAAGTCTTTGCAAAATGATCCAGAACCATATTTAACATCAAGATAAACATGAGTTCCAAGAATAGAAAATTTTTTAGCTAAAATTGACGAAGCAATTAAACCAAAGTTAGCAACTGTTCCAGTTACATCACGTAGACTATATAAGATTTTATCTGCTGGGGTAATATTTTGTGTTTGACTAGCAACAACAATATTATGTTTTTTAAGTTGTTCAAGCATTTGACTAATAGATAAATCGGTTTTTACACCAATAGAATGAAGTTTATCAATAGTTCCACCAGTAAAACCAAGGCCTCGACCCGAAATTTTAGCAACAGTTGCACCAAAAACAGCTAAGATTGGTGCCATAATCAATGTAACTTTGTCACCAACTCCACCTGTAGAGTGCTTATCAATAATTAATTTATTGTGAAACTTACTTAAATCAATTTTATCTCCATATGTTTGCATTGCACTAGCAAGATAAAAAGCTTCATCTTTAGATAAACTGTTAATATAAACAGCCATTAACCATGAAGTAATTAAATAGTCTGGTACATTGTGTTTAACCACTTGTGATACAAAAAAATCAATTTCTTGCTTAGTAAATGATTGTTTTTGTACTTTTTTATGAATAATATCTACTATTTTCATATACTTATTTTCCTAAAACAATTTTCACCCCATTAGAGGTGCCTATTCTACTTGCCCCAGCTTTAATCATAGCTATGGCATCAGCATATGATCTTACACCACCAGAGGCTTTAACACCCATTTTTGTTCCAACGGTTTTACGCATTAGTTTTACATCTTCAGTTTTTGCTCCTGCTATTGAAAAACCTGTAGAAGTTTTTACAAAATCAGCTTTAGCAACTTTAGCAAGTTCACATGCTTTAGCTATTTCTTTTTTTGTTAATAAACAAGTTTCAATAATAACTTTTAAAGTTTTTGCTTTGCAGCATTTTTTAATTTGGCTAATTTCATTTTTAACATAAGCAAAATCACCATCTTTTAATTTAGCAACATTCAAAACCATATCAATTTCTTGTGCACCATTTTTAATAGCATCAGCAGTTTCAAAAACTTTTGCTTTAGTAGTCATTTGACCTAATGGAAAACCGATAACAGTACAAACTTTTACTTTAGTATTTTTTAAAATTGCTTTAGCAACTGGAATAAAAGATGGATTAATACATACAGAAGCAAAAGAATATTTTTTTGCTTCTTTGCACAGCTTAACAACATCTTTTTTTGAAGCATCAGCTTTTAATAATGTGTGATCAATATAACTATTAATTTTTTTCATTGTTTTTCCTTTATTTTTGACTAATAATTGATTTTAGAGCAATCTTCATCATGTTTTTAAATGTTGTAACACGTTCACTTGATGTTAATGGTCTTTCTTTAGAAACAAGTGAATCACTAATTGTTAGTAAACAAGCAGCTTTTTTATGAAGTTTTTTTGCTATTGCAAAAAGACCAAAAGATTCCATTTCAGTTGCTTGTGCACCTTTTGTGATTCTTATAACATCTTTTGGACTATAGGCAGTATAAAAACAATCGCTTGAAATGATACGATGTTCTTTAATTGGTAATTTGATAGCTTTAGCAGTCTTTAAAATATGAGCATTACAAGCTTTGGTCGGATAGAACAAATTTGGCTTGTCACATTTAACTTTTAATCACCAAGCAAAAGCAGAATTGCTCCATGCTTCTTTTACCAAGAAACATGTTCCCACTTTTAATTTTTTATTCATACTACCAGCTGAACCAATTCTATAAATTACATCAACATCATAAAATTTAAATAATTCATAAGCATAAATTCCAATTGATGGAATTCCCATGCCATGAGCCATAACTGTAACTTTAGTGTTTTCGAAATACCCAGTGTAAGCTAATGCACCACGTACTGTATTAACTAGTTTAACTTTCTTTAGAAAGTTTTTAGCAATAAATTCGGCACGTTTTGGGTCACCAGGCATGATGACTTTTGATGCGATGTCAGTTTTCTTCGCCTCATTATGTGGCGTAGGAATAACAGATATCATTTTTCTCCTCCAAGTTTTTTATATATTTAACGTGTTTATTAAAAACCAATATAAATTATATCTTATAAATAAGATTAATTTAACACTGCCAAGTTAAGTTTTTTAGGCATAACTTTAATATTAAGTTTTTTAAGTTTTTCAAAAAGAACACCGTCAGAACTTACAACACCTTTTTTAATTACCACATTAACTTCTTTAACATGTCTACATAAATGGTGTTTAGAACGATCAATAGTACCACGTTTCACAGATAATAAAATAGGTAAAATACAAATACGTGGGAATTTTTTAATTGCTGAAACAGTGATTAAACCATCATCAATTTTAGACCTAGGAGCAGTTTTAAGTCCTCCACCAGAATATTGGCCATTACCAAAAGTTAAAAATGGTCCAATAATCTTATCATATTTCTTAGTTTCTGGATAAAACAAATCAAATTCATAATTAGTGTAGAAAAGACCTTTTTTAAACATTGCAATGGTATATTGTGTTTGTGGTTTAAAATGTTTCATTTTAGCACGACAATAAAGAATATCTGCTGACATTCCAAAACTAATTTCATTAAGACATCTATATTTGTTATTTAACAAAAAATAGTCTACTTTCTTAATTCTTGCTTTGGTGATAAGCTTTTCAAAAACATCAACAAGACTATCTTTTGTGTTCCAACCTAGTTCACGGAAAAAGTCATTACCACTACCACCTGGCAAAATATACAAATTGGTTTTTTCAAAATTAACAATACCGTTCAAAGCATCGTGAGCACTACCATCTCCACCCATAACCATTAAATTAGTTGGTGTATTACTAGAAGTAAGTTTTTTAGTAAGTTCACCAATGTCTTTTGGTGATTGAGATTGGTATGTAACTAACTCAACATTATGTTTTTTAGCACATTTAACAATTTGTTGAATGATTGTGCTATTATTCTTTTTCCCTGATACAGGATTGTATATTAAATGTATTTTCATATTCCAAATTATGCTTTCCTTAATTTAAATCTAATCAAAATATGCCTAATATAATCAATATTTTGCACTAATTCTTTCTAATGATTTTATCATTTTTAATGATAAAGATTACAAATATAATTTTGTTTATTGAATAATATCAAAAAATTAAAACATATGAAAAATAGCATTTTAAATTTTGATCCAATAAACATCATTACAAATCTAAGCATGCAAAACACTACTATTTGTTACTTTATTCTAATCATTGCTGTAATTGTTTTATCTATCTTTCTATCAAAACTATGTGTAATTTTAAAGGACAAGACTAAAATTTCAGAAGCAGCAATAGGTGCTATTTTGCTAGGGATAATAACTAGTTTCCCTGAATTAATAACTAGTATTGCTTCAATTTTTCTTCCACCACATAATGGTTTTATCGCTGTTGGTGATATTATTGGCAGTAATCTATTTGATTTATTTGTTTTAGCAATATTTTTATTTTGTTTCATGTTAAATAAAAAAACTCAACGGCTTGATAAATCTAACTTTATTGCTATTATTTGCATGCTAATTAATGCAATCTTTTGTTTTTTAAGTGGAGCATTATTTAAATATGAAATCAATGGTTTTAACGTTTTCACTATTGCTTTCTTTTGTTTATTTACCATCAACACTATTTGGTTTATCAAAACGCGTGCACAACCAAACCCATGAAACAAGATTAATAAACAAGAAAAAAATATATCTATTTCTTTTTTAAGCAAATGACCACTATGATTAGTTATTCTGACTATCATAATGACATCATTATGCTTAGTGGCATCTAGTTACTTCTTAACTCTATTTGCTATCCAAATAAATACTTATTTAAAACTTGATAATGCTTTTAGTGGTGCAATATTACTAGGAATTGTTACTTCCTTACCAGAAATCATTACATGCACTGCTTTAGCATTTAACAAACAATACAACATGGTTATTGGTAATATTGTTGGATCAGTTAACTTCAATTTCTTCATTCTATTTATTGCTAATGTAATATTAACATCTATTAATGGTGGGCAAATGTTTAGTTTCTTTAGTGATATTAACAACAAAAATATCTCATGACAAATACTATTTTTCTTATTCCAAAGTGTTTTTATGCTATTGTATGCTTTTAGTAATTACAAAAAAACATATAAAAATAAAAAAAATGCTATTTCGATATCCTTTAAATTTGTTGAAACAGTAGCAATAGCTTTATGTTATTTAAGTTTTATTGCTGTTAGTCAATTCTAAATAGGTTAAACTTAGAGAAATACAACAAATAAATTGAAATGTTATTTTTAAACACCATATGAATGTGCAATTGTAGAATTAAGAAATTCAAGTCTAACAAAGAAGTGATTATTAATACTCATAGAGTTCTCTACACTAGAGTAAAAGATAAGAAATCATTACTAATTATGATGAATAGTGATTATAAGGTTAAAACGAATTTGTCTATTGATAATTTGTGACAACAAAAGTTATGTAAGCAAGTGATTAAAGAAGGGAAGAGGTAGATTAAATTTTATTGAATTCCTCAATAAATCACTCAAAATTTTCTTCAGACTCCTTATTTAAATCTGTTGAAGGGTATTTACCAGTAAATTCCAATTCACTGATATAGTCGAACATATTAGCAAAAGATATTGAATGGAATAAATAGATAATGATTAAAAATAAATTAAAAATTTTGTTGAATGTTTCTATGCAATAATTTAATTTATTTTTACCTCATTGTATATCACTAATTGCAAATGAAAAAAAATATGGATGATCATCAGAATAATGATTATGGTGAACATAATCACATAAATTATCCATAAATTTATCATCTAAAATATTTTTTATCTTTGAATATTGTTGTTTACAAATATCATTTTCATTTAATACATTTATTTTATCAGTAATTTTTTTAAATACATTTTCAAAATCTTTAGATTTTTTTCTAATATCGAAAATAAAATCATTGTTTTCGTTTTTTAAGTATTTATTAAGTAATCTATTTGAAAATCATGTTTTGTCATCGCATGACAATATTTTAGCTACTTGAAGAATGTATAAATACATATCTCTTAGTAAACTGCAGAACATATGAGTGTTAAAAAGTCTTACGTCAGTTAAAATAATAAGAACATCAACAAAATTTCCAATTTTGTTGAAACAATATGCTTCTAATCAATCTCTAACTAAATCAATAGATACCAAAAAACCATACGAATTAGAAAAATTAGACAGTCTAAAAATTATTGAACTTGAAATTAACAATTTCTTGCGAAGAACTAAAAAAAGATTACCTAAATCTTCAGGTATATCATAATCATTATTTTGTGTCATTCATGATACTAAAGGAGGCAACACAGTTGAATGAAGAATTTTATCTTTTTCTTCTTTAAATTTATCTATTAACTTAAATACTTGAAATTCCTTGGATCTCATACTCGTGATTCTATTTAGGCATAGGTAATCCCAATTCTTTTAGAGGAATATATTCAAAGAAAAATCTACAACCAACTGAGATTATGTAATCCCTTACATCTTTATATTATATTCATCTTTAGCAAACCATCAACTTAATAAATATCAATATTCAACTTTACAATTTAAGTTAGATAATATTTTTTGATATTGTTTTTTCTTAAAGTCATATGTTTGTAATTTTTCATCAACACTCCCTGGTGTTTCTTGGTGCTTTATTTCAATAATAAAGAATGTGTTATTTATTAAAACAAAAATACAATCATCTGGCAAAAGTTTTTTTGAAATAATCGATTTTCAATTTATGTCATATTCTTTAAATAAATAGTTGTATAAACTGTGTTGCTTAAAATTTTAGCAACATCTTTATTTTTATAGAGAACTGAATATGCTTTACTTCTTTTGCCGCTTCCAGAATATTTAGTTAATTCTTTAACAGAATAATTTTTTTGTTTTGCAAGAAATGTAGCCAAATCTACCTTACCTTCATAAACAATTCCTGTTTTTAGTGTTTGCACCAATTTACCATGTTTTATCATCTTTGTGCTTCCTCCTGATACGGTTTCAATTTACGGAAGATTAATTTTTCAGGTAATACTTTATGGCAAAAATATATAGAGGCAAAAGAATTTCCTGATTGTACTTCTTTAGTATGACCGTTTGCAAAATAACTTATACGATCATCAAAAACTAACAATTCAACGCCTTTGCTAAAATATTTAAATCTTTGTTTTCCTTGTAGTGCAGGCAAAGGCATTAATAACATAAAAGGTTTTTTAGATTGTAGCATCTTTCAATGACTTTATCTTTGATAGTATATGGTGGATTAGAAATAATAATGTCATACTTTTGCTTAGGTTCATACTTAAAGAAATCTTTGCCTTGTTCTAAATGACTAAAAATAACTTTATTTCCATTTTTCTTTAAAACTTTTACAAATTCACTTTTTGACGAATCAAAAGGACATCAAATAACTTTATTTTTATTTAAAAATTCGAGCACAGGTAAAACTGCATACTTTGGGGTGTAGCACTCATCACTGAGCTTAGTTTTCTTTGCGGTTAAATAACCTATATTTCTTGGCATAATTCCTAAAAATTAATATATCAAAAAAATTATTATTTTTTTGATATAATTATATTCACCATTCATGGTGAATACTATAATATTTAAACTAAAATAAATGAATAATGATTTCAATAACTAATAAGTTTAAAACATTTGACATTGATATATCTCCATATGAATATTTTGAAAAATTATTCGATAATGAAATCAAAGATATTGAGAAAATGTATGTAAGTGCTTCAACATATAAATCTAATTATGATAACTATGTACTTCTTAAATCTAATAAGATAGACTGAATGGATACCATTACAAAACGAATATACAGATTTACACATTTAACAATAAAAAAAAGCGAAAACACACAATATTTTAATAATTTCATAACTTTTTTAGATAATGAATTGCGCAATCTTGGTCAAAAATTTATAGATATAGATATCTGTCGCTTTTTTATTCAAAAAATACAAACAAATAACAATAAATTTTTTAATTTGTCACATCATTATGTTGCTTCTTTAATTAACAGAATTTATCCTTTAACATCAAATGACATAATTATTAGGATATCTTCATTATTCGACAAAGAGTATTGCAACAAGCATTTGGGTCTAACTAAAAGAAATAACATAACTTCATTAATTTATGACATAAAAAATAAAAAAAATAATACAAATGTAGAACTTTTCCTTGATATTATTTTGAAACTCATTTCAAAGCTAAATGATGAGGTTAACAAATATCGCAAGTATGTTTTTAATAGCTGTAAACATAATTTTACTAATGAAGCAAAAGACGAAGAAAAAAGTCAGGGCACAATTATGAAGATAGAATGACAGGTTATTTTTAATATATGATTCGTGTTAATCAATTTTATTTTGCCTGTGCTAAAAAATCTATTTATATGGAGTAGAGATGGAAAACATTATTTTATCTTACAGCAACAGTACACATATGATGATAGTCTAGAACGAATTTATAGTAAATTATTAAAAGAAAGTTAGTGATATTTTTTAATTATAAACACTTAAAATTTTGCAAAAATTTTAATCTTATTAATTTTATTGCTTTAGCATTAAACGAAATATTAAATAGTTGATAAAATTACTATTTTTATTTTTTTAATGCTTTTATTTTGTTACCATAATGAGCATCAATAAATAATTGCTTTAATTCATTAACTCTAGGTAAACGTGGGTTAGCACCAGTACATTGGTCATCAAAAGCTTCTACAGACATTTTATCTAATATTGCTTCAAAATCTTTATCTTTAACACCATATGCTTTAGTAGTCGGTCATAATTTAACTGAAGCAAATAATTTTTGAATTGCTTTAATTAAATTGTCAACTTTTTCAGCTTGATCTTTACCTTTAATATTTAGCATATCAGCTATTTCACAATATTTTTCGCGCACATTATTTACTTTAAATTGTGGTCAATATGTTTGTTTTTCTCTTTCATATTTTGAAGCATTGTAATGCATAACATATGGTAAGTAAATAGCATTAGCTGCACCATGCATAACACCAAAATGACCACCCACTTTGTGTGATAAAGAATGAACAACACCTAAATAAGCATTACCAAAAGCAAGACCAGCAATGGTTGCAGCATGAGCAATGGCTTCTCTTGCTTCTTTATCAGTAGTACCATGTTCATAAGCTCTTTTTAAATATTTAAAAATTAATCTTATTCCTTCAAGTGAATAAGGACGAGTAAATTCGGTAGCTAAGATAGAAACATATGATTCAAAACAGTGACTTAAGGCATCAGCAGCAGTAACTGCGGTCATTCTTGATGGTAAAGACATCATAAATTGTGCATCAACAATAGCAATCGTAGGAACTAATGCGTAATCAGCAAGTGAATATTTAATATGGGTTTTTTCGTCAGTAATAATGGCAAATGGAGTAACTTCACTACCTGTACCAGCCGTAGTTGGAATACAAACAAGTTGTACTTTTTTAGGGGTAGGGAATTTTACTACTCGTTTTCTTATATCAAGAAATCTTACCGCTAAATCTTCAAATTTAACATCTGGATATTCATTGTAAAATCACATCATCTTAGCAGCATCCAAACTGCTACCACCACCAAAAGCAATAATGGCTTGTGGATCAAATGATTTAATTTCTGCTACACCTTTATAGGTTGTGGCACATGATGGGTTTGGTTCAACATTGGTGAAAACTTTAATTTTCATCCCATATTTTTCTAAAATACTTGATATTTTTTGACCAAACATTGATCAAATAAATTCATCAGAAACAACAAAAACTTTTTTGATTCCATCGTCTCTTAAATCTTTTAAACCCTCTTCAATACAACCATATTTAAAATAAACTCTATTTGGAATTCTCATCCACATCATATTTTCTCTTCTCATAGCTACCTGCTTTATATCAATTAAATGTTCTGGGCCAATATTTTGGCTAAAACTATTTCCTCCCTTTGCTCCACATCCTAAAGTAAATGATGGCAATAATTTAAAGTTATAAAAATCACCAACAGCACCTAAAGATGATGGACAATTAACAATTAAACGTCCAGCATTGGCAGAGTTGGAAAATTGTTTAATTCTTTCTGCCCCAACTAATTCATCAATAAATAATGATGCTGTATGACCAGTACCAAATTTTAATAATTCACTTTGAATTTTTAATGCATCAGCAAAATTCTTTGCTTTAAAAATAGAAACAAAATCTGATAATTTTTCATGAGCTAATGGGTTAGTATAAGCAGTTGAATTAGTTTCAACCACTAACATTTTTGCCCATTCTGGTACTTTAATACCAAACAATTTACCTAAATGTTGAGCATCTTGACCCACCATATTTGGGTTAAGTAAACCAATTTTGTTGTCTCTAAACATTTTACTAGCAATTTTTTTGATATCACTAGGGTTTGAAACGACATAAGCTTGTTGATTTTCAAATTCTTTAATTACATCCTTATAAATGCTTGAAACAGCAATAACTGAGTTTTCAGTTGCACAAACAACCCCATTATCAAAAGTATTAGATTGAATTATTGAAGCAACTGCCATTTTGATATCTGCAGTTTCATCAATAATTGCTGGACAGTTTCCTGGTCCAACACCAATTGCAGGTTTGCCAGAAGAATATGCTGCTTTTACTAAACCACCACCACCTGTAGCAAGAATTAGATCGCAACTTTGCATTAATTCAGTTGTGTCATCTAGTGAACATTTTGGTGGCAACCAAGCAATGATATCTTTCGGTGCACCATATTTAACTATTTCATCTAAGATGATTTTAGCTGCTTGTACAGTGCAGTTATATGCTCTGGGGTGTGGAGAAATAATAATGGCATTTCTTGTTTTTAAAGAAATAAGAATCTTATATATTGCTGTAGAAGTAGGATTAGTAGTAGGAATAATTCCAGCAATAATTCCTTTTGGTACATAAATTTTTCTATATCCAGCAGCAGTATCTTCTTCAACAATACCACAAGTTTTTAAAAATTTATATTTGTTGTAAATATATTCAGCAGCAAAATTGTTTTTGATAATTTTATCTTCTAAAACACCCATTTTAGTTTCTTCAATAGCCAATTGTGCCAACTTAATTCTATTCATGTTAGCAATTTTGGCAGCATAATAGAAAATTTTGTCTACTTGTTCTTGTGAAAATTGAGCAAATATTTCTTGAGCCTTGCGAACCTTAGCAATGATTTTTTGTATTTTACTCATAATCCCTCAATAAGAAATTAGTTTTTAATATTATGTATTATTTTTTATGATAAAAAATAAAATTAAAAGTTTTACTAATAAAACAGCGGTGTTTAAGAATTACTTATTTGGTTAAGATTTTATGGTTGTGGCAACTGGACTATTACCATCTGTTTCAGTTTCATGATCAGTATTTTTAAAAATGGCCACTGAAATAATTCGATCATCATCTTCAATGTTCATTAATTTAACACCAGAAGTAGCACGACCAATATCTCTAATTTGTGTTAAACTAAAGCGAATAATCATTCCTTTTTTAGTAATTAATAAGGCATCTTCAGTTCCATCCACACAACTAGTAAAAATCAATTTACCAGTCTTAGGAGTAACCTTTAAAGTAGTAACACCTTTGGAACCACGTTTAGTTAAACGATAAAGGTTAACATCACTAATTTTACCAACTCCTCTTGAACCAATTGATAAAATCTTATCACCAGTAAGACTGGTGCTAAAGCCAATAACAGAACCACCATCAATATTAATTCCCTTAACCCCAGCTGCAGTACGCCCCATTTTACGAACATCACTAACTTTAAATCTTACTAACTTACCAGTTGAATTTCCTAGATAAATTTCATTGTCATCGCTACAAATTTGAACATCAAATAATTTATCACCATCTTTTAGACTTAAAGCAATCTTACCATTACGGTTAATATGTTCAAATTCAGTAATCACAGTACGTTTAACAATCCCTTTAACTGTAGCAAACATTAAAGATGTTTTTTCATCATATTCATCAATAGGTAACATAGTAATAATGTGTTCAGTTTTTTCAATTTGAACAAAGTTAATAGCGGGAATACCTTTTGATTGTCTTGAACCAACTGGAATTTCATGACCACGTAGACGATAAACTTTACCAAAGTCTGAAAATAATAAGATATCTGTGTGAGTATTAGCTACCAAAATTTTCATAACATCATCATCATTGTGAGTAGTTAAACCCGTCACACCAACTCCCCCACGGTGTTGTGAACGATAAGTATCAACAGCCATTCGTTTTAAGTAACCACGAGTTGACATTGTGATAACAATGTCTTCAATTGGAATTAAGTCTTCTTCATCAATATCAGCAATACCACCGTAGACAATTTCAGTACGACGTTCATCACCAAATTTGTCAACTATTTTTTTCAATTGTTCAAGAATAATATCAATTTGTTTATTGTGATCTTGTAAAACTAAATTAAAAAATTGAATGTTTTCTTTTAAAATTTTCATTTCATCGACAATCTTTGATTGTTCCATTGCTGATAAACTTCTTAGACGCATTTCTAAAATAGCTTTAGCTTGAACTATAGATAACTTGAAAGATGATATTAATTGTTCTTGTAAGATCTTGTCATCTTTAGCACTACGAATCATTTTAATGATTTGATCAATATGTAAAGAAGCAATATGTAAACCTTCTAAAATATGTAAACGGTCTTGAGCTTTTTTCAAATCAAATTTTGTTTTACGTAATAAAACATTGATTTGGTGATCTATATAAATTTGTAAAGCTTGTTTAATATTTAATAATCTTGGTTCTGTACCCACTAAAGCTAACATATTAACTGCAAAGTTAGTTTGTAGTTGAGTGGTTTTAAATAGTTTATTTAAAATAACTTCAGGAACTACATCACGACGTAATTCAATAACCACTCTTACTCCTAAACGGTTTGATTCATCTCTTAAGTCAGTAATACCATCAATTTGATTATTCTTAACTAGTTCAGTAATTTTTTCAATTAATTGTTGTTTGTTAACTAAATATGGCAATTCTCTAACAATCAATCTAGATTTGCCATTATCCATAGCTTCAATATCTACTTTAGACCTAATAGTGATTGAACCACGACCAGTATTGAAATATTCATTAATCCCTGCTCCACCAATAATTTGTGCAGCTGTTGGAAAATCTGGACCATGTAACACTTTAACTATTTCCTCAATAGAAACTTCTGGATTTTTTGCCACTAATTCTATCCCAGCAGCTATTTCATTTAAATTGTGAGGCGGGATGTTTGTTGCCATACCAACTGCAATTCCACTTGACCCATTAGCAAGCATATTTGGAAAAATAGCTGGCAAAACTAATGGCTCTTGTTCTGAACCATCATAGTTATCAACAAAGTCAACAGTTTGCTTTTCAATGTTTTCAAGCATTGTATCAGCAATCTTTGACATTTTTGCTTCAGTATAACGCATGGCTGCTGCCGAATCACCATCAATTGAACCAAAGTTACCATGACCATCAATTAATGGATAACGCATTGAGAAATCTTGAGCAAGACGAACCATAGTATCATAAACTGCAGTATCACCATGTGGGTGATATTTACCAATTACTTCACCAACAAGTCTTGCTGATTTTTTGTATTGACTACCACTAGTCATTCCTAAATTTCATGCAGCATATAAAACTCTTCGATGTACTGGTTTGAAGCCATCGCGAGCATCAGGAATAGCTCTAGCCACAATTACACTCATCGCATAATCTAGAAAAGAAGTTTCAAGTTCTTTAGAAATTTCTCGATCTTGTTCATTAGACTTAGCTAATTGTTCACGGATTTTATTCTCATTATTAGACATTTTTGACTCCTAGTAATTAAGCATCAATGTTTTTGACAAACTTGGCATTTTTAGAAATAAATTCTTTTCTTGGTCCAACATCAGCACCCATTAAAAAACTAAATTGTTGGTCGGCATGAATGGCATCTTCAATAGTCACTTTTAATAAGATTCTATTGGTTGGGTCCATAGTGGTTTCTCACAATTGTTCAGGATTCATTTCTCCTAAACCTTTATATCTTTGAAGGGTATACCTAGCATTACCGGCATTCTTTTTTAATTCTTCAAGTTGACCATCTGTATAAGCATATTTAACTGATTTACCCAAAGTGAATTTATATAAAGGTGGTTGAGCAATAAATACATGGCCCTGTTCAATCAAAGGACGCATGTATCTAAAAAAGAAAGTTAACATTAAAATACGAATGTGTGCACCATCAACATCAGCATCTGTCATGATAACAACACGGTGGTATCTTAATTTAGTCATATCAATTTCTGGATTGATACCAATTCCAATTGCAGTAATTAGAGAAGTAATTTCTTGATTATCAAAAATTTTTGTAGTTGGAGCTTTTTCAACATTTAAGATTTTACCTCTTAAAGGTAAAATAGCTTGGAATTCTCTATTTCTTCCTAATTTAGCAGATCCACCAGCCGAATCTCCTTCGACAATATAAATTTCACAAATACTTGAATCTTTGCTCGAACAATCAGCAAGCTTACCGGGTAAACTATTAGATTCGAATGGACTTTTTCTTCTAGTGATTTCTCTAGCTTCTTGAGATTTTTTTCTTGCCTCAGCAGCAAGCATAATTTTTTTAATAATGATGTTTGCTTCATCAGGATTTTCCTGTAAATATTTTTCAAATATTTCACTTGTAACATTGTTAGCTAAAGTTCTTACTTCAGTGTTGCCTAATTTTCTCTTAGTTTGACCTTCATATTGTGGGTTAGGGTGTTTGATGGAAATGATGGCAACTAAACCTTCAGTAACATCTTCTTTAGTTAGTTTGTCATCATTATCTTTCATGTATTTCTTGTCAAGAGCATATTTATTAATAATTTTTGCTAAAGCAAATTTAAATCCTTCTTCATGACTGCCACCTTCAGTAGTATGAATGTTGTTGCAAAAAGAATAAACAGAGCTTGTATAGCTTTTGTTGTATTGGAAAGCAACTTCAATATTGATGCTATAAATACATGGATCTTCTTTATTTTTAGAAACATCAATTTTTCTTAGAACTTCACCATAAATAATTGATGATGTCAATGGTTCTTTATCTTTATTCAATTCAGCAACATACTCATTAACACCACCGTTATATAGTCATTCATATTTTTTATCAATCTTTTCATTATGATAAATTAGCTTAACTCCTTTGTTTAGGAAAGCTAATTGCTTCATACGATTGATAATTCTTGAATCATCATATTCAGTTTTTTCCATAATGCTAAAGTCAGGATAATAAGTAATTTTTGTTCCATGTTCTTTATCAGCACTTTTGCCAATAACCTTTAATGGAGCAACAGTTTTACCACCATTTACAAATTCAATATAGTGAATATCATAGTTACGGTTAACTCAAACTTTCATGTATTTTGATAAACCATTAACACATGACGCACCAACCCCATGTAAACCACCAGAGATTTTATATGAGTTATTATCAAACTTACCACCAGCATGTAAAACTGTTAAGACAGTTTCTACAGTGCTTTTACCAGTTTTTGGATGGATATCAATAGGAATTCCTCTACCATCATCATCAACAGTAATTGATCCATCAATATGTTGAGTAACAATAACTCTAGTTGCATAACCAGCCATTGCTTCATCTATTGAGTTATCAACAATTTCCCAAATTAATTGGTGCAAACCATCAATTCCTGTTGAACCAATATACATTCCAGGACGTTTTCTAACTGCCTCTAAACCTTCTAAAATTCTAATACTTGAGGCATCATATGATGTGTTATTTTTTTCTAACTTATTTTCTTCCATAATACAACCTACTATGTTTAAACCTGGTTTTTGGCCAAAAATTTAAAGTAAATATTTATATAAATATTTTTAGATTATACCTTGTATTAAAGATTTTTATTAATATATTTATATATTAATAAGAACAACAAATAAGATAAAAAATTGGTTTCGATTCATCAATAATTTTAAAACATAATTTTTGTGAAAATCAGACTGCTTTTCTATAATGTAGAAAAGATTAAAAAATAGATAAGCTATTATGAGAAAAATAAATAAAGCAATTATTCCAGCAGCTGGTATGGGGACAAGACTACTACCAGCTACCAAAGCAATCCCTAAGGAAATGCTGCCAATCATTAATGTCCCAACCATTCAATTGATTGTTCAAGAAGCTATTAATTCAGGAATTAAAAATATCCTAATTGTTATTAGTAAAAGTAAAGAATCAATTATTTCACACTTTAGACCTAATAAAGATCTTGAAAAGATCTTAATTCAACGCGGTAAGAAACAATACGCTGATTTGGTTAAAAAAACTGGCAATTTAGCTAAAATTGATTTTATTTACCAAAAAAAACCATTAGGCTTAGGCCATGCCATTGGTTGTGGTCAAAAATGAACTAAAAATGAACCATTTGCAGTTTTACTAGGTGATGATGTTGTTTTAACTGATAAAAAATCACATGTACCTGCTTTAAAACAATGTATTAATGCCTTTTATAAAACCAACAGTTGCATTGTTGGTGTTCAACCTGTAGCAAGAGAAGTTATTTCTAAATATGGAATTGTTAAACCAGTTAATAAAAAAGACTTATCCAAAAAAGTCTTTAAATTAGCTGATATGGTAGAAAAACCAGAAATAAAAGATGCACCAAGTAACTATGCTGCTTTAGGTCGCTATATTTTCACAAAAGATATTTTTAATTTTATTAAAAAAACTAAAAAAGATAAATCTGGTGAAATTCAAATTACAGATGCATTAAGAAAAATGATGAAAACAAAAAATGGCGTTCATAGTTGTATCTTTAGTGGAACACGATATGATTTAGGTAATAAACTAGGAATGGTTAAAGCTTTTATTGATTTTGCTTTACAAGACTCAGAAATTAGTAATAGCATAAAAAAATATTTAAAAAAGAAGTAAGAGACAATGACAATCTTAAATATTGGTGGTGCTGGTTTTATTGGTTCAGTAGCGACTGAGACTTTTATTGAAAATAAACATAAAGTCATTGTTCTTGATGATTTATCAACAGGATTTAAATTTTTAGTTCATCCTAAAGCAAAATTTTATCAAGGTAGTATGACTAACTATGCATTGCTAAATAAAATTTTTAAGAAACATAAAATTGATGTTGTTACGTTGTATGCTGCCAAAATTGTTGTTCCAGAATCTGTGGCTAAACCAATTGACTATTTCTTAACCAATGTTGGTGGTTTAGCTACAGTTTTAAAAGCAATGATTAACAATAATGTTAAAAAGATAGTGTTTGCTTCTTCAGCTGCTGTTTATGGTTCAAATCACACTAAACCAATTAGTGAAGATGATTTGAAACAACCATGTAATCCATATGGTGAAACTAAATTAATTTGTGAACAATTATTAATGGATGCTAAAAAAGCCCATGATATTAATTATGTTGCTTTACGTTTTTTTAATGTTGCTGGAGCTTCCAAAACTGGCAAATATGGTATGGCTAAAGCCAAACCAACTTTATTGATTCCCGCTATTAATGACAACATTTTAAACAATAAAGAAATTAAAATCTTTGGTAGAAATTACAAAACTCGAGATAAAACATGTTTACGTGATTACATCCATGTTCAAGATTTAGCCAATGCTGCTTTACTATCAATTAAATATTTAACTGCTAAAAAACAATCAAATTGTTTTAACTTAGGCTCTGGTAAAGGACATACAGTTTTAGAAATTGTTAAAAAATGTCAGAAACTTACTGGTAGAAAAAACTTTAAATATAATTTTTATCCACGTCGTTCTGGTGATCCAGATTTTTTACTTACTAACAATAGTAAAGCAAAAAAACAATTGCATTGAACACCACAATACAAAATTGATGATATGATTTTAAGTGATTGAAAATTCCGTCAAAAAATTTATGATTGTAAATAAAAAAAGTAATAAAACAAAGATTTGGACAATTGTTATCAATTGTTACAATTCTACCAAAACAATTATTGCCACTCTAGAATCATTAGATTTACAAAGAAATGATATACAAGTCTTTGTTATTGATGATGGATCAAAAGACAACTTAAAAAAATGTATTAAAGGATTTTTAGATAAATATCCAGATACTATTAAATATTTTAGAAAAGCAAATGGCAATTGAGGAAGCTGTGTAAACTTTGCGATTAAAAAATGTCAAACACGTTTCATGAGTATTTTAGATAGTGATGATGAATATGTAACTAAATCACTTAACTTAGTTGCTAATTTAATGAAACGAATAAATGATGATGTCGATATTATTTTCACTAATCATTTATTAGTCTCAAGACAGACTAACCAAGTAACAAAAAAATATCTTTCCACTACTTTAAAAGAAATTAAATACATTAACTTGGAAAAAATAAAAATATTTAATTTCCCAACTATTCATTCAGTAATCTTTTCTACTAGGCTTCTAAAAGAAACCAAACCATTACCATGTAATATTTTCTATACCGATAGTATTTTGCTTTACTATGTAATGCAAAAAGTTAATTGAATTGCTTTTTTAAACAAAAATATTTTCTTATACAAATACTACATTTATCGTAATGATCAATCAATCAATATAAAAACTACACTTAAGAACATTAGACACTTAAAATGTGTTTATCAAGTTTTATTACACAATCCAACTAGCAAAGATGCTAATAAAAAAAGAATTGCCATTAGTGCCAAAATGATTAACTATATCTTTATGTGATTAATAAAAACTATTGCACAAGATTATCGTTTATCAACTAAACACAAGACAGCCATGGTCAAATATTTTGCTACTTTGTTAAAAAACTTTATTGACAAAAATCCCCACTATAAAGATTTCTCATTATCATATACTAGCTACTTTCTTGACAAAAATCCAACCGTTTTTGTCCAAATTCTTCAAACTATGGTGCAATCGATTAGATTTGGGTTGGTTGGTGCAACCAATTTCTCTAAATTAGAAAGAAAGGCAATTAAAAAATATAGAAAAGGTCTAAGTGAAACCCATATTTTATAATTGTTAAGAATGAAAAAAGTCACTACAAACAAATATTTGAATATTCACCTTTCAATTAAAGGCAAAAAAAGATTTATTTGTAAACAATTTATTGCTCTTTTCTTGTTTTTAGCATGTCTTGGGACTGATGCTTTTTTATTTCATGTTGTTTCTAATTCTAATAGTACATTGAAAAATGCACTTTTAGCTTTTGGAACTATTCTTTTACTTTTAGTTTTAACAACATATTTGCTTTTCAACATAGTTCAAGCAAAACTCTTTTACAAATCTCAGGAAATATTTTTTAAAACTAAAGAATTTGACAAATTAAAAACAAAAGCACTATCTAACATTAATAAAGCAAATAAACAAAAATTAAAAGAATATTACCAGCTTCATTTAATTGACAAAAAAACCATGCAAGATTGCTTGGCGAAAATTAAAAAACATTAATCTTTACTAATAAAGAGTTTGATAGGTTTAAAGCTAAAACGGTGAACATTTTTAATTGGTCCATATTTTTTTAAAGCATCAATATGTAATTTAGTCCCATAACCTTTATGTTTATCAAAACCATATTGAGGATAAATTTGGTGCAAATATTGGCATATTTGATCACGATAAACTTTAGCGATAATGCTTGCAGCGGCAATTGTTTGACTTAATGTATCACCTTTAACAATAGATACAGTATGATAATTTTTATTTTTTAGTTTTTCTGCATCAACTAGAACACATTTAGGTTTAACTTGCATTTTATCTATTGCTTTATACATTGCTTCAATAGCAGCAGCTTTAATATTAGTTTCATCAATTCTTTTGCTAGTGCAATAGTCAATTCCTATTGCTAAAGCATTCTTTCTAATTACTTTAGCTAGCTCTTGTCTTTTTTTAGCAGAAAGAGTTTTGGAATCTTTTAATTGATCATTTTTGTAATCCTTAGGTAAGATAACACAAGCAGCTACCACTGGACCAGCCCAGCAACCACGACCTACTTCATCTACCCCAGCAATAGTTTTATAACCATATTGGTAATACTTGTTTTCATAGTAAAGCATTGATCTAGATTTATAAATACTTTTCTTTTTTTTCATTTGTTAAATCACCAATTAAGTTTACATATTTATTATTTTATAATAAAGAAAAAAGATAATTATTATTCAGAGATAGAGGAAGAAATGAAAAAGATTGCAATCAATGGTTTTGGACGTATAGGTCGCTTAGTTTTTAGAAAACTTTTTGGAAAAAAAGATGCAAAAATTGTTGCTATTAATGACCTAACTGATACAAAAACATTAGCTCATTTATTAAAATACGATTCAGCACATGGAATCTGGGAAGAAGTAAAAATCTCATATGATGAAACTAACATCATCGTTAATGGTGAAAAAATTCCAGTTTTCATGGAAAAAGATCCTGCTAATCTACCTTGAAACAAAATTGGTGTTGACTTAGTTATTGAATGTACTGGTAGATTTGTTAATAAAGAAGGTGCACATAACCATATTAAAGCAGGAGCTAAAAAAGTAGTTATTTCTGCTCCAGCTAAAGGTGATAATATCCCAACTATTGTTTATGGCGTTAACCATGAAACAATTAAAGTTAGTGATACTATTATTTCTGGTGCAAGCTGTACAACAAATGCTTTAGCACCAATGGCTGCTGTTATTCACAAACACTTTGGTATCGTTAAAGGATTTATGACAACTATTCATGCTTATACCGCAGACCAAAGAATCCAAGATGCTCCACATCGTGATTTGCGTCGTGCAAGAGCTGCTGCAGTAAACATGATTCCAACAAGTACTGGTGCTGCTAAAGCCATTGGTCTTGTTCTTCCTGAATTAAAAGGAAAATTACATGGTCTAGCTGTACGTGTACCAACTATTACTGGTTCAATAGTTGATTTAACTGTTGAATTAAAAAAGAGTCCTAGTGTTGATGAAATCAATAAAGTTATGGAAAAAGAAGCTAATGAAACATTAGGTTACAATGCTGATCAAATAGTTTCTTGTGATATTATTGGAGAAACTCATGGTTCAATTTTTGACCCTAACTTAACTATGATGTTAGATGTTAATGGTCAAAAAATGTACAAACTATTTACTTGATATGATAACGAATCAAGTTATGTTAACCAATTAGTTCGTACTATTCTTTATTTCATTAAATTGTAGGTTTTTATATGCATAATTTAAATTTAAAGTCTCTTGTACCACTAGACAAAATCAATGTTGATAATAAAACAGTAGTTGTAAGAGTTGATTTTAATGTTCCATTAAAAGATGGAAAAATCACCGATACTGCAAGAATTGATGCAGCTAGAAAAACAATTGATTATTTGCTTGACCACAATTGCAAAATTATATTGTTAAGTCACTTATCAAGAATTAAAACTGCTGATGATATCAAATCTGGCAAAAAAACACTTTTACCAGTTTGTAATTATTTAAAAACTATTTATGGCGAAAATAATGTTTTCTTTGCTACTGATTGGTTATCACCAGTAATTAATACTTTTATTAAAAAAGAAATGAAACATAAACAAATCGTTCTTTTTGAAAACACTAGATATCAAGATTTTGATTTAATCAAAAACCAACTAACTAAAAAAGAAAGCAAATGTGATGAAGCACTTGCTAAACAATGAGCAAATCTAGGTGATATTTTTGTTAATGATGCATTTGCAACTATTCATCGTAAACATGCATCAAACTATGGAATTATTAAACATAGTAAAAAATGGTGTATTGGTTTCTTAATTAAACATGAATTAGAAAATATTCTTAAATTTAATGCAAATGCTCAAAAACCAATTGTTTCAATTGTTGGTGGAGTAAAAATTTCTGATAAAGTAATTTTATTAAACAGATTAATGTCTATGTCTGACTATGTTTTAGTCGGTGGTGGAATGAGCTTTTTATTTTTGAAAGCTTTAGGTCATGATATTGGTAAATCACTTTTTGAAAGTGAAATGTTACAAACTGCCAAAGATATTCTTGCAAAATATAAGGATAAAATTATCCTTCCTGTTGATGTATTGGCTGCAGACAAATTTACTGACATCAAAGGCAAGAAAATTAAAGTCGGTAAATCATTTAACAATCTTATGGGTCTAGATATAGGACCAAAAACAACCAAGATGTTTACTAAAATAATTAAAACTGCAAAAACTATTTTTTGAAATGGCCCAACAGGTGTGTTTGAATTCAAACATTTCCAAAAATCATCTAAGAAAATTGTAAGAGCAATATGCTATGCAACAAAACACAATGGATTTAGTTTAATTGGTGGCGGTGATACTGCTTTTGCTGCCACTTCTTTCTGTGATAAATCTAAATTTAGTTTTGTTTCCACAGGTGGCGGAGCAACATTAGCTATTATTCAAGGCAGCGACCTACCTGGATTAAATTTTTTTAATAAATAATAAATAAAAAAACAGTTTCTTCAGGTTTGATCAATCAAACATTTTTTAAAATATAATTTTTTTATGACAAAGAAAAAAAACATTTCTAAAAAACAAAATAAAGTTGTTTGTAAAAGAATTGAACCATCTTTATTATCAATAATAAAGAAATCAAATAAAGAAGCCGTCACTATTTTAAAATTTATTAAGAAATTAGGTTTGAAATATGTCCATTATGATGTTATGGATGGTAAATTTGTTCCTAACACAGCCTTAAATACGCAATTTCTAAAAGAAATAAAAAAACTTGGTTTAAAAGCAACAGTTCATCTTATGGTTTTAAAACCACTGTGCTATTTAAAGAAATATTTCAAATTCAATGTAGAAGCTATTACTTTTCATGTTGAACCATTAAATATAACAACAATTAAAAAATATCTTCTTGCTATTAAAAATCAAAAGATAAAATGCGGCATTGCAATTAAAATGGAAACTGATTTAAAAAAGTATACTAGTTTAAATCGATACCTTGATTACATCACAATCATGTCTGTACCACCAGGAAAATCTGGCCAAACTTATAACAACAAATGTTTACACAATTTGAAAGTTGCTAAGAAATTTAAACAACATAATCCAAATTTAATTGTTCAAATAGATGGTGGTATTAATCTTGAAAATGCGAAGAAAAACTTTACCCTTGTTGATCATTTCATTATGGGTAGTTATTTCTTTAACAATTTAGAAAATATGAAAAAAGTTATTAAGTTAATTAAACAGTAACTGTAATTTCTTTTTTAGAATGTTTTTTAATAGATTTGAAAATCAAGATAATTGCTAAGATAAGTGTTGAAGTTATCGCAAAGAAAATAATTAAATCACGTTTGTTTTTGTATTTTTTTAAGGTTGTCAATTCTTCATCGCTAACAATTTGTACAGCAAAGAAGGAATCGATTTGATTAGCTCTAACATAGTTAGTAACAATAAGAGAGATATGCAAAATGAAAGTGATGCCACCAATTACTGATGCAACAATTAACACGATAAATTGAATAGGACCACCACAAGAAAATAAGATATTACCATCAGTAACCTTGTTAAGGTCAATAGCACCAATAATTATTTTGCCATCTTGAAATTCAGTAGTGTTAATAATTAAAGCAACCAAATAGTTAATAGCAATAGTTAAAGCACAAAGAACATAAGATAAACCAGACATTCAATTAACATTAATGTAACCAGTTTTTAATCGTAAATATAGTTTTTTGATATTCTTTGTAACAATTTTTTCTTTGCTAAAGTCAACTACTTTTGCTTCAGCTCTAAAGTTTAAGTAATTGCTAATAGCAACAATTAATAAAGCAAACACTAAAATAGGCCAAGGCACTAAAACTAAAATAACTCAATTATTAATTTGGAGATTATTAATAATTCTGTAAGCAGCATATGAGCACAAACTAAAACAAATAAACATCATAACAATCCAGAACACAACTAAAGATTGGTAATATTTGAATTCTCTTAAATAGAATTTAGGAAAAGAAGCATAGTGTTCATTAACATTTGCTACTTTTTTAAAATCAGTTTCAAGTTTTGGTTGTTTTAATATTGTCTCACTAATTGATCTTGTAACATGTGGAACTCTTGCAGTAGTGTTTCTAAAAATACTTTCTTTATATTGAGAATCAACTACTTCAAGTGATTCAAAAAGTTCCTTGTCATTATCAAGACCATTATTACGATTAAACGAGATAACTTTAGTTTTTAATGTTTCACTCATACCACTTCGGTTCCCATTTTTATTTATTATATGTATGAAAAACAGTAAAAAATAAACATAAAAAGTAAATAATTAACAATTATTTAATATTTCCTTGAGCCTGAATAAACACTTAATCTATTAAAAAATAATGGCTTTTATTTGTTTACTTTTCAGTTAAAAAAGTTTAAACTGTTTTGTAAAATTGTTTGTTGTAGATTAGGTCTATTTAAAACTTTACTAATAAAATCAAATGTGTATTTAATATAAAGTGGGTGATTAGTTTTACCACGCACTGGCTCTGGCGCTAATCAAGGGCAATCAGTTTCAAGTAATAGTTTATCTAGTGGAGTAATTTTTAATGCTTGTACAACATCATTAGACTTTTTAAAGGTTGTTACCCCGCCAAAGGCTAAATAATAACCTCTCTCAATATACTTTCTAGCAATATCTTTGTTAGTTGTAAAACAATGAATTAAGATTTTTGTTTTAGCACTTTCGAGAATTTTCAAACAATCTTCATGAGCATCACGAACATGAACAACAAGTGGTAAATCATATTTATTTGCTAAAGCAATTTGCTGCTTGAAAGCATCAATTTGCAATTGCTTATCATAACCACTATAGTGATAATCCAAACCAGCTTCACCAATTGCTACAATATAGTCTTTGTTTTTACAATACAAATCTTCCAACAAATTAATTTGTTGTAAATTTTTAATATTTGATGGGTGAAAACCAATTGTTGCTCTGATTGTATTGGGAAATTGTTTAGCTTGTTTAACTGCAAGCAAGCTATCTTCATAATTTGTCCCAACAACATTAAAAATAATGCTATTTTTTTCGCATTCTTTTACCACTTTAGCAAATGTTTGGTTTAAAGGGTCCAAATTAGTATGAGCATGTGTATCATAGTACTTAATCATAGTATTTTAATTAGACTATATTTTTTGATTATTTAGACAATAAATATTACCTAATAATATCACATAGGAATATCAATATATAAATTGAAATAATTGCTTGTGGTATAATCAACTAACATAAAATGAGACAATCATGAGAAAAAATAGCTTAAAAATAGCATTTGCTTCATTATTAGGTTGTGGTTTGACTATATGCCCAACTATTTTATTGACTACAAGTTGTGTATCTAATAGCAACATTATGAGTCTTATTACTTTTAAGAATATCTATGATTATAGAGAAAGACAAGAAGGAAATTTATCATTTGAAACAAAATATTTTAAGCATGATGATATTTTGTATGGCAACAAAACAATCTGTGATGGTAATTACATTTTGTTTGTTTCTTCAACTAATGACAAGACTGCATGACAAGAATGAAATATTGATACAAACATTGACAAGACAATGAACAGTTTTGTTGATTCCCCAATCTACAAATATGCTTTTAAAGATTTTGTTGATATTGAACATATTGAATTAAAAAAGAATGTAAACAATGTCTCATTACTTTTCTACATTGACATCCATAATTTACCAAAAGTTGTTGATCATAAAGGCAAACAAGTCAGCATCTATATAGAAGAAAATGGTGACGAAATTGAACATACAGATGTTTCACCATTTGAAAAGTGAGATAATAAAACATTTAATGCAACTTTAAGAAAGAATCCAGACTGAATTTCATCAAACGATAAAAATGAAAAAGAATTTTCAACTTCATCTTATAAAAATCAATATATTCGTCATGACCAAAATGCTAAAAACTATCGTGATTTCATTGCAAGAGCACAACTTTTATATCCAACTAATGAAACAAGAAAAGAAACATTTACGGAAAAAACTGCATGTGCTTTCTTTGCTAATGGTAAATTACAAAACATTGACACAATAACTTCTGATTACTGAACGAACAACTTTATAAAAAGCTTTAAAATTAGCTATTGTGATTTTGAAAATCAAGAAAAGAAACAAGATTAATGTATGTTGCAAACGAACAAGACATAATAAAAACTGATTTACATATTTTTTCTAAATATTTCACTTTTTTATTTAATGACACGATCAAAAAAAGATCTATTCTTATAACCTGATTAACTTATCTTGTTTTTACTTTTTCTTTTGTATTTATTGTTCCATTTTTAGTGCATCTTAATATCTTGGATATTTGAGCAAACACTTTATTTGTGTTTTGTCAAAGTTTATTAAATGTTATTATTGCTATTTTTACTGGCGTTCTAGCAATTAACATTATTAAGTTTCCTAACAAAAATACAACTTCACTTATAGTGTCTGCTAAACCAATATCACGTTTAAAGATGGTTTTTTGCAGATTTTTGTTGTTTTTTGTTATCTGTATTATTGTTAATCTTTCAGCATCAGTCATCACATTTCTAAGCTTACTTATACCAAAATTTGACAAACAATATATTTTAAGTTTCTTTTGTTCAATGATTATTGGCAATCTTATTAATTTTGGTTTCTATGGAACAATAGCTATTATTGCTACATTAATTTTTAATAAAAACACCATTATTTTATTTAATGTCATATTAAATGTTATTCTTTTCATTTGACAAACAATTACATTATTCGCAATTAAAATACCTATCTTACAAGCACTTGATAACAATATTTATCCTGAAACGATTTCAATTATTCAAAGAAAGAAGGATGAAAAAAATGAATTCACTAGTGAATATGAAGTTAAACAAATGGTTAGATTTGAAATACAAGCTTCAAAAGAAAAAATATCTGACTTTATTAAAAAAGCAACTAATGAAGAAATAAAAAACTATTGACAAGCACAGCAAGACAATGATTTAAATAGAAAGTTAAATGTAATAGATATTGGTAGCCAACTTACCATAACATATGACAGTTTCGGCTTGCAAAAATTATTAGACCAAAAAGCTCATAAAACTTTTGGTATTTCTAAGTTTCATGACTATAATCTGACATCAACTGCAAGTCCTGAAATTTTGTCATCAAAAGAAAGCATTGATTGACTTTATGTTGATGAAAAAAAATTAAACAGTGATGAATTAATTTATAAAGATTTAATTTGTCCTAATGTGGTGTGTTTTTTTGGTGATGGATCATCATCAGTAACTAGTGTTATTAAAAAACTAGCATTTGTTGACTTTTCTATTGGCACAGTGTGATCATCTAATTCTAAACAAACTAACTATGTAACATTCCCCAGTGACAAATGAAAACAATATAGTGATGGGTTTGATGAAATGTACAACAATATTTTTATTAATTGTGACAAATTAAAAACTAAAGATAATGCAGACAACTATTTTACTAAATCAAACAATCTAGATATTGATTGATCAAACAGAACGAACAGTCCTAAATATTATGAGTTGATATGATATTGTTTGGCAAAGGAACCAAGAGACATTATTTCATCTGATTCATGGCATGGAGATAAAGCTAACCAAAAAACTTTTGAAGTTAATGCTCTTGAAGATTTAAATACAAGATTCATTCAATTTAAACATTATGTTTATTGAAAACTAATTGCTGAACAAAAAGATATGCTATTGCATCCAACTAATGTTGAACTAACATTTATTAAAGAACAAAAAGAACAATATAAGTCTATTTTTGACTTCCAACTTAATGATGAACACAATGAAACATGATATGTTAAAGCTAGTCCAGATTTAGCAGCAAATACATCAACTTTGTTTGAAGAAGGTACTCAAACGCCAGCATTATTCCTAATAAAACTTGCAAAAGGTCAAACATATGAAAAATATAAAAGACAAAGTCTTATTTATAAAAATTGTGTCGCTACTAATGAATTACATTTATTCGATAGCATAGATAAATTTCAATGTTCCAATAATCACCGTGGTCAACACTATGTAATTCAACAAACATATGTTCCATGAATTGCAACACAAGAGTCTTATTATGGACATAACCTGGGTCTATTCTTCTATGAATCAAAACCAAGATTTGATTTTTCAGCTTGTTGTTTAGTTTGAAGTTTAATATCTTTGGCATTATATACAATTGGTTTTGTTGCATACCAAAGGTATGATATAAAATAGAGTAAGTGTGGTAGCAAAATGAGATGACAAAATGCCAAAAAAGACATAATAAATTTTAATAATCTTCCTACAAAAAAGAAGCCGATTCTTTATATACGAAACCTCTACAAAAAATATACTTTTAAGAAAAGACCAATCATTAATGGGATATCTTTTGATGTTTTCAAGGGACAAATCCATGCTTTTATTGGTGCTAATGGAGCAGGAAAAACTACCACAATTAAATCAATCATTGGTGCTTATTCACAATGAAGCGGAACAGTTTTAATTAATGGAATTAAAAATACTAAAGCTCATGCAAAAAAATATTTAGGATATATTCCTGAATATACCAATTTCCCTAAAAAAATTACTTGTTACAAATACTTATTTTGAATGGCGAGACTTTCAGGACTAGGATGTATAGAAGCTAAATTTAAAGTCAAACAAATGTTAGACCAATACAACTTAACCAAATTAGCTTATAAAAGCATTGCTTCTTTATCATCTGGTCAAAAGAAACAAATTCTAATTATCCAAGCAACAATTCATAATCCAGATATTATTATCATGGATGAGCCAACTACTAATCTTGATCCGAAAGCAAGAATTAACTTCTTTGATTTACTATTAAAACTTAAAAAGCAAAATAAAGCTATCTTTATTTCATCGCACAATTTAAGTGAACTTAACCAATATGCTGACTCAGTAACCATTTTAGATGGTGGAAGAATTATTTTCTCTGGTTCGATTACAAAATTAATTAAAATGTACCAAATAAATGAATATGAAGTTAAATCTAGTGACAACAAAAAATTAATATCAATACTAAAACAACAAAAAATTAAATATAAAGTGTCTCATAATTTTCAAATCTTAACTGTTAATTTTTCTAACAGTAAAAAAGTTCATGCTTTCTTACAAAAAATTAAGAAAACTAAAATTATTTTGACTCACTTTGTCCAAAAAACTATTACTTTGGATGATATATATAGCAAACTAATTAAATTTGGTTCTAGTGACACAATGTAAGAGAATAACTATTCAGAACAATGAGTAAAATGTATCTGCAAACACAAGTTAAACAAAAAAGTGCAACAACTATACACTGGTTGTATGTTGCAAATAATTTTATTAAAACACCTAGTAATTTTATTCCAATCATTCTATATATTCTTTACTTATCAAGTATTTTGCTCATTATCCCTAAATTCTTAGCAACTAGTCCTCTATATATCTGAAATAACAGCAATTTCAATATGAAAATCTTTAATCTTACTTTTATTTCTTTAATTTGTGGCACTGCTGCATCTAATATTTTTTGTATTCGCAAAAATGATGTAGTTCAATTAGTTGTTTTTTCAAAACCAATAAAAAGAAATTCAATTATTTTAAACAAAATAGTGTTTTATTTTTTAGTTATGTCTATCTATATTTTAGTAATTGTTGGGATTGGTGCCTTAATCCCATTAATCTTTGGCTGACATGACCACACTAAAAATGTTATCGGCATCAAACCCGATGATTACACATCATTATTGTTATCTTTATTCGTTGGTAATTGCATTTGTAGTCTTGTATTTATTGCTTTTGGTATCTTAATAGGAATGAAGCATAGCACTACCATCACAATGGTAATGTCGTTGCTTATTGCTTCAGCATTCAATTTCTTTAATTTTGTTTTTCCATACATGTCATCAAAAGCAGAAGACTATCTGCAAAATAAATATTGAACATCAATTAATTCTTATGCAATCAATACTTTAGAACAATACCAAAATATTGATGCGTCGAACAATGATTCTATCAATGTTTGTACTTTATGGTCAAATGAAGACAACCTCGATCCAATAATAGTGCAAAAAGAAACTGAAAATAATAGCAATGAGCAAATTTTTGGTTATTTTGACATTGGCAATCAATTATCACAATTATTCCATTGTTTCCCATCTGAAAATGTGGCAAAACAAGCAAAAAAACTATCTAGTTTTGGTGGCGACTCTACTACTTATAAATATTCAATCAAAGAAAATAATGTTTTTACAAATAATAAAACCCCTTTATTCTTCTATGATCTAGTCTCAACCCAAGGTTTAGACATACCAACAATTAGTTTGTTGGGCATAAACTTAAATGAAACTCAACAAGTTCTGGAAATGAATAATATTAATCCAAACTTTGTTTCTGTAATATCAAAAAATTTGTCTTCCTTATATTCAAATAATCAATATATCATTAATGAAATATTTAATAAGTTTGATCATTGTTTTTTAACCATTTATGACTTGAAACAAAATTTTATTGACAACAATTTAATGTCTATTATGAATCTTTTTATTGATAAGATGGTGGAAGAAATACTACTTAAACCATCATTAACAGCAAATAGAAAGGATTGAAGTTATTTTAGCTGAGGAAATTTTATTTGAACAATGCTATCCAGAAGCCAACTTGATAGTTATGAGACAAATAATTTGATCATCCCTCAAGATAAAATTGAACAATTCAAACAGCTAAGACATGTGTTATTTAATGCAGCCAATGGCATTGATAATGCTAGTGATACAGATCGTTTACTAGCAATTGGTCATTTCCAATTGGGTTTCTTTGTGTGTCTAATGCAAAAACAAAAACAAATCTTAGATGGCTTTTTTGAAAATGAAGATAAAACCGCTAGTTATCCATATACATCTGAACAAATTCGTAACTTCTTTAGCAAAGCCATTAGCACTAATGAAATTTATGATATTAATTTTTTACTATCTCAATTAGTATCTAAAGCTTTACCATTAATCAATCCACAAAATGCTAAAAATCAAGATCAATATTATTTACATATGCCTTTTTATAAACTTTCATATTGTGAATCTATTAATCAATTACATGAATATGAAGTAAAAGATTTCTTTGCAACTCAAACATTAGTTATTATTTGAGCAGCTGCAAGTGCTCTTATGGTTACTATTGCTTTGTGTATTTATTGAAAGACCGATATTGTCTAATTATCTTGTAAAGACAATGTCATCATTTTTTAAATTTAAAAAAACAGACTTATCTTTTTCAAAAATTCAAACATTATAAAAGTCATCAGATTGTAATAAATTATTTAATTTTGGATAAAAACTAATAATTTTGTTAGTTGAAGAATCTGTAACAACAATATCACAATTATGAGTTTTAATTTTTTGAATATTTTTCACAATATATTGTCCTTGTTGATGATAAAGAAAGAAAACCATATTATTAATGACCCATTTATCATTAAAACCTTCTTTTTTTACATATAAATCATCTCATGTTTTAACACGACAAATCTTAATATTTGTTTCTTTGCCATTGATATGTAAATTACGACGAAAAAAAATATTTTTTCTAATTTCAGAATTAAAAAGCGCCTTATTTAATCATCTTTGTTTATTGAACATATTAAATCTTAAGGTAAGTTACTATGATAAATTACTACTTATAATTATCAATATTATATGGATGCTAAGTTTCTAAACAAAGATATTTTTTTTACTCGCTCTCATAGTAAAACTTTTTTTGACGAATATATGCCAAAAATGAGCCGCCGTCTTAATTTGCACAATGTTTTTAGTACAAATAAACAAATATTAACTAACTATTTCAGCATTAAAGAAAGACAAGATTTTTTAGCTTATCGTTTTTATTTACTAAAACAATGAATAAGTAAAAATGAAAAATATACTCCTGAATATGTTAAAAAACTTGATCTTTTAATAAATAAGTTACATTTATGAAACGAATTAAATAGTTTTGAAAGACAATGAATTCTTGATGTTAATGATATTGTCTTTGCAAAAACTAGAAATCTAAAAAGTTTAATTGTTGATTTTGAAACCAACAGAAAAGAAATAGTTGTTTTCAAATATGACAATATTCAATTTTCCTTTGCATCAAAGAAGAATAAAGAAAAAGTTATTTCATATTGTACAATGTATATTTCAAATCAAAGATTGGTTATTATTAAAGGAGTGGAAAACTTTAATCTTAATTGAAAACAAATCAAATCATACCATTTTTCTACTCAAAAAATTTGTATTACAACTAATACTGATAGTAAGTTTTATTTATCATCAAATAATAACTATGTCTTGCATACTAGTTTTTGCCGTATTTTTGAAATAATTAAAAAATAAAATGAATAATGCTCTAAGTTTTAAATTAAAAAATTTACCTCATAAACCTGGTTGTTACTTATGAAAAAATAACAAAAATGAGATTATTTATGTCGGCAAGGCTATAAATCTATACAAGAGATGTCATCAATATTTTGACAAACCACATGATTACAAAACAATGAGATTAATTCAAGACATTTCTGATCTTGATTTTATTGTTGTAGGAACTGAAAATGAAGCTTTAATTCTTGAAAATCAGTTAATTAAGAAACACAGACCAAAATATAACATTCTTTTGAAAGACTCACAAGGATATCCATATTTTGTTTTGACAAATCACAAACATCCACAACTAAAATATACATATTTTACTAATCGTTATAAGGGAAAATATTATGGACCTTTAGCAGCAAAAACTTTCGAAAAGAAAGAATTAAAAAATTTAATTGACAATTTATTTCCATTGCGCAAATGCAATCAAATCCCTAAGAAAAAATGTTTATATTATGATATCGGTCAATGTCTTGGACCTTGTATTAAAAAAATTGATCTTAATGTTTATGATGATATTAAAAAAAGTATTAATAACTTCTTTACTGGTAAAGCAAACAATATTATTAAACAATTAAAGGCAAAAGAACAACAAGCAGTAAAGAAATTACATTTTGAAGAAGCAAATAGAATTAAAAAAACTTTATCAAGTATTGCTGAATTTAAAAAATATCAAACTATTGATCTAAATGCAAAAACAAATATAGATGTTTTAGGGTTTGTTAGTCAAGATAACTTACTATTTATTAATCTTTTTACTTATATCAATGGTAAATTAATTGCTAAAGTCCAAGAAACATATGAATATTTCTTTGATTTAGATGATGCAATTACTAATTGATTAATTCAATATTACTTGACTAACCAAAATAAACCAAAAATCTTATATATAAACTTACCGCAAAAAATAATCAAACAATTAAACCAAATCTTTGGTTTTAAAATTATGGTACCTAAGAAAGGCAAAAAGAAACAAATACTACAAAATGCAATTGATAACTCTTATGAATATAGCAAAAGCAACTATTTAGCATATCAAGTAAAATGTGAAACAAGATTAGTGGCTTTAGAACAATTAAAAATGCTTTTAGGCATTGATTGTGTTGATCATATAGTTGCTTTTGACATTTCTAATTTGTTTTCTGCTAATACAGTAGCTGGAATGATTTCTGTAGTTAATGGCAGCTTTGATAAGAGCTCATTTAGAAAATATGTCTTAGATAAAGATATTACTTCTGACTATGAAGCAATGAAAAGTGTTCTAACAAGATATTTAACAAAAAATAGAGATAAATTGCCAGACTTAATTATTCTTGATGGTGGTAAAATTCAAGTTAATGTTGGTCTTGAAATATGCCAAAAACTGGGTATCCATAATTGTGCAATTATGGGTCTAGTTAAAAATAACAAACATCAAACTAATGCAATTTTCTATAAGAATAAAACAATAAAGCTTGATCATAAATCACCACTTTATAATTTTTTAGCTAATATTCAAAACAAAGTTCACCAATATGCTATTTCTTTCTTTAGAAAGAGACATCGCAAATCTTTCTTTGCTTAATTTATTCAGTTTGGTAGCTTTTAGCATATAACAAAATACCTGTTGCTATAGCTGCATTTAATGATTGGGTTTTACCAGAAGTGGCAATCTTAACTCTAAAATCGCTATTATCTAGTAATATTTTGCTAATACCTTTTTGCTCATTACCTACAATTAAAACTGTTCTAGGTGCAAATTTAACTTCTTGCAAGTTGACATTAGTATTTTCAAGACAACTAGCATAAATTCAGAAATTATTTTCCTTTAATTTAGAAACCACCATATGTAAATTAACTACACTAATTAAGTTAATGTTACTAATTGCACCAGTAGAAATTTTTCTTACAAGAGGGGTAATTTGACATTGACGATCTTTACGATAAATAATCGCATCTACTCCAAAATTTTCAGCGCTTCTAATAATTGAGCCAAAATTATATGAATCATGAATCGAGTCTAAAAGTAAAATAGTAGCTTGCTTTTTGGAATTGATATGTTGTAATAATGAATCAAGATCGGTAATATTATCATTACTAACATAACCAATAGCTAATTGGTGATTACAACTTTTAGAAACCTTTTTATCATAAAATGCTTTGTTATTATTAACAATTAATTTGCCGCCCAAGTATCTACTAACGATTGTAAAAAAATTCTTGTCATAATTAGAAATAATGGCCTTGCAAAGACTATCATTTTTAACTGCATCTAAAATGGCTTTTTTACCAATAATTAATGTTTCTTTACTCATAATTTATTAGTTATAGGTTTACTTTTAATAAAAATATTATTGTCTTGGGTGTCAAAATGTGTCATAGAAATAATAATTTTAAATACTGAATAAATAACAAAGATATTAAGTGGAATCAAAATAAAGAGTAGCAATATTCTAAGTATGAATCAATATTGGAATGGGTAAACAGAAAATTCAGCATCAAAACACGGAACAATCACAACATTAATTATTGACTCAACGACAACCACCATTAATAATACAGATACAAAACAAGCAAATGTGGAACTTTTTTGTGGCTTTTTTAATGTATCTTCAAGCACACTAAGTTTTTGTTTAAGGTTGGTAATCCAAACTAAATTGTTACTATAAAATTCAAAATGTCAATTACTAAAACTTTGACGATTTGTAGAAATTAATAAATGATTGTGAATTGGTAATTTAATTTTTTTATTGTACTTATGTAATAAGTAATCACGCTTTATTCTATTTGCATTATCAAATAAATATGCACCCCAAATAAGCAAAATCACTGCAAAGAATAAACTTAATAATATTCACATAATAATAGATTTGTCAACAGTTATTCATTCAAATATTTCAATAGTAATTGGTAATTGTCAAACATAAACTTGGAAAAGTGCACATAATAAGGCGCAAATAACTGTACTAGCAATACAAAATGCTAATTTGTTTTTAAGACTTAAACGTCATAATTGATTTAATAAACCGCTAATCAACCCACACAGAATGCAAACAATAAAATATCCATAGTGAAAAGAACTAGCAGTAATCACAATAGTTAAAAAATCAGTCATAGCTCCAATAAATAAGCCAACTATTGGACCATACAACAAACCACCAGTCTTAATCAACATTGTTTCAATATTAATTCTTCATCCCGGATATGCCCTAAATAAAACACCAAAAGCTCCACCAGTAAGAAAGATCAAAATGATTATGCATGATATTGAGATAGAAATCACCATCGCAATATTAGATATTCCTTTAGTAGATATTCTTGGAAAAAGATAAATTCTTTTTTTAAGGAAAACGTAATAAAACAATTTTCTTAATAAACCAAAAATAAATGCTAAAAAAATAAATGATATAGTAAGAATGATGATCTGACTAGATGAAATTATGTTGTCTTTTTGGCTGACTAAAGTCATATTCAAAATATTATAGTTAATAAAAGATTGCATCTTTTATTAACATACCAATTTAAGAAAATCTTAAATTATTTAATTTCAACTTTTGCACCAGCAGCTTCAAACTTAGCAGCAATTTCTTTAGCTTCTTCAGGTTTAATACCTTCTTTAATAATACAAGGTAATTTATCAACTGCGCTTTTAGCTTCCATCAAACCAGAACCAGTGATTTCTTTAAGGATTTTAATAACTGCAACTTTGCCAGAACCTGCATTAGTTAATGAAATAGTTACTAGACTTGGAGCAGCGTTAGCAGCAGCTGGAGCAGCAGCAACAGCTGGTGCTGCTGCTGACACACCAAATTCCTTTTCAATTGCTTTAACAAGATCACTTATTTCAAGTAAACTCATTTCTTTTAAAGCTTCAATAAATTGTTCGTTTGTTAATTTTGCCATAATTTTCTCCTTAATTATTTTTGTTTTTTGTATCTTTTAATGCATTTAAACCATAAAGCAAATTACGTATAGGACCAACTAAACATGATAATAGCATTGAATATAGTCCTTTTCTTCCAGGGATAGATGCAATTTGAGCAAATTGATCATTAGTAACAACTTTGTTTTCTAAGAAACCAATTTTAAACTTTACAAATTTATGCTTTTCCATAATTTTGTGAATAGTTCTGAAACCAATTACTTCGTCTTCATTAGCTAATACAAGAGCATTTGGTCCAGAAAAGTCTTCAAAGTTAGGAACAACATTAATTGCTTTAAGTGCACGATTTAAAATGTTATTCTTAACAATTTCAATAGTTGCTTTATCGCCATGGATTTGATGACGCATTGCTGTTAGTTCTTTAACTGACAAACCAAGATATTCGAAAACCAAAAATGACTTAGCATTTTTAAGTTTATCTACTAGCAAATTCGTCAATTCAGCTTTTTTATCAATAGCAGCTTTTGACACAATAATTCTCCTTTATTTCTTCTACAATATACAAAAATCTTTGGTAACACCAAAGATTAAACAAGTAATAAATAATACAACTTATATTCCTCGGTAACATATTAAGGCTTAAACCTGTTACTGTCTTTGGTATATTGCAGCTATCATTATACTACATAAATAGTGGGTAAAAAATATTGTAACAACCAATTAAAAATCTTTGCCATCTAGTAAATTTCATTGGTTTAGTCAAAACAGTATTTTTTAAAAGGCTATTAAAGTATTTAGCAAAGTATTGTTTTTTGTCTTTTAAACACATAATTATTTGTTGATGCAAAAATAATGATGAATAGTTGTAATTTAATGGACTAATAATCACAGCGCTATCATCAATAATAATAAAATTGCAATCAATTTTTTGATTTAATTCATAAACACACATGTTGTTAACTAAATTTTCACAAAAACGATTACTAATTTGCTTTTGACTTTTTGCTGCACAAGATGAACGAATAATTTTAACATCTATATTTTTAATTAAAGCAGTTTCTAAAGCAGATTTAATATTAGTAATTGGAATAAAATTGTTTGTAATAATTTTTATCGATTTTTTTGCATTATGAAATATATCAAAAAGAATGTTGAAGAGATTTTGAAAGTGTGGAAAAGATGCAGAATATTGACATTGACTTTGAAATTTGTAATCAAGTTGAATAGTTTTTAGTTTTATTGATGCTAAATTGTTTAATTTTGCTAACATTTCTATATGTTTTTTGTTAGTTGTTGTTTGTCAATAATTTACGAAAATCTTTAATAATGTTTGCACATTAGGACCACTAATACAATAATGGAATATTAATTTATTTTGTTCTTTTTTATCCCATATTGAATTGCCAATTACAGCCATACTGTTATCAATAATTAACATAGAATTAACCAGTAAAACATTAAAAAATATTTTAGCTACACATCTTGGTTTAAAACATTCTAAATAAATGTTGTTTTTTTTAAGAATTTTGATAATTTTATATGGTATTTGTGCCCGTAAATCATACAAAATATAAATATCTAAATTATTTTTAGTTTTTTTTGTTTCTAAAAGCAATGGAACATATTTGTTTGTAAAAACATCTTTATCAACAAGATTAATTTGAATAACAATTGATTTTTGAGCATGCTTTATTAATTTAGTGATATATGCATCAGATTGCTCTTGGCTTTTAATGAATTGAAATTGATTTTGTGAAGCAAAAATATTATCTTTTTGATGATTAAGTTTGGGATTTTTAACTTTTTCAATGTTAAAAACTTTATTATTAATCTTATTATTCCATTTTATTCTATTAAAACCAAGTAAATAAAGAAAAACAAAACTAAAAATTGGGAAAAAAATAATGATAAATAATCATCTAGATTTAGCTACTTGTTCCCATTTCTTAGAATTAAAGATACTAATTGCTATTAACAAATTAACAATAAAAATTAAAAGAAATACTGATAATCATCCAATTCATGGTATTTTTGGAAGATATAAATGACAAGCAACAATAGCACTAATAATTGACCCAAACCAAAGTAAGCAAACGAGAAATAAATAGAATATTTTTTTCTTTTTCATTATTATCTTTGAATAATACCAAAACCAATCCAATAAATTAATGATGATAGAACAAAGGCTACTGAAATAGATGACAACATGTCAATTCCAGTGTTTTTTCAACCAACAGACGAATGCATAGTTACTATTGAAGGAATACATGGAATATAGAACGAAAAGAAAGTAAGGAAAGATATAGCCCTTAAACAAGCTAAAGCATTGCTAGGAGTGCCAATGTGAAATAAAGAAATAATTGGATGTTCATTTGTATTTGCAAAGATTTGTTTAATTGTTCCAAGCATAAGTTCTTTAGCTGGTAAAGCAACTAATAGGCATGTGGTGTATTGTCAACCATTAACACCACAAATACCAAGGAAAAGATAATTAATATAACTTAAACCAAACGAAATGTAACATAGAAAAGACTGTGTCTTATCACTAGTATAACCTCGTGGGCCAATATTTAATAATACTCATACAACTAGATTGCAAGCAACAATAATTAATAATGCGCGTTTTAAAAATTCTTTTATCTTTAATCAAGTTGTTTTAAAAATAACTTTAAAGTCTAATTTAGTTCATTGAACCATTTCAACACAAAAGAATGATTTTTCACGTCTAAATAATATTTTTGAAAAAAGCAAACCAAGAATTAAAGCAATGATTCCACTAAAAAATATAAATGAAAAGTCAACTAGTCAACTAAAATTTGGAAAACATACACCAGTAATAGCAGCAATAACAATAACTCTTGTTGTACATACACAAAATGGTGAAATTAATGTAGCAACTATTCGTTCTTTTTTGCTTGAACTACTTTTAGCCAGTAAAATGGCAGGAACAGTACAACCAAAACCAGTTATTAATGTTACAACTGACCTACCGCTAATCCCAAAATGCCATAGTAACTTATCAAATAAAATAGATGTTCTAGCTAAAAAACCTGTTTGTTGCAAAATACTAAAACATATATATAAGATCACTATTGGGATCAAAAATGGTAAAACAATGAAAAATCCATTAATCAAACCATCTAAACACAATGAAGTGCATCAATCTGGTGAATTTCATTTAATGAATGAAGGCTTAATTCATTGTACTAAGACTATATCACTTAACCATGCGCTAAACTGATCTTGCAACCATTTTCCTCCATAATTCCCAAAAGCTAAATAATATATTACTATAAGAACTAATAAAAATAATGGGAAACCAAATCAACCCTTGAAAAATAATTTGTCAGCTTTTCTTCCTGACTCTATTTTCTTTGATTGAAGATATTTTTTATTATTGTAACCGCATTTTTGCAAAATTTGTTTGATATATTGTAATTTACGATTACGGATTTGTTCAGCATATAAATGACATTTTTTCAAATCAAAAATTTTGCATATTGCCTTATAGATTTGTGAATGTTTTGTTTTATAGTAATTATGGAAATGTTCATTACCTTCAAGCAACATAATAGCATGGAAACGTTTAGAAACATAACATTCAGGCAAAACATTACATATTTTTTCAATAAGATTTTCTAGGTTGATTGAGTAAGTAATAATTTTTTTGTCAATGGTGTTGTTATCATGAATAGACTTAACCACTTTATCAAGATTAATACCTTTGTTAGACTGAGTTAAGATAACATTCAAACCACCTAATATTTTTGATAAAGTTTTTCATTGGAATGTAGAAACATTAATACTATCTGTCATATTAATGACTAATGTACTTAACATTCCAGTTTCAAGAGTTTGAAGTGTTAAATATAAATCACGTTCCAGACTTTTGGCAGCAATAACATTAACAATACCCGTAATATTATGTTTAATCAAGTGATAATTAACTTCATGTTCTTCAGCAATTGGATGCGATAAATTATAAACCCCTGGTAAATCAACAATATGAAAGTTTTTTTCATGTTTTAAACAACCTGTAGTGTGTTCAGTTGTCATTCTATCAATGTTACTAACAAGAGCTACAGATGTTGTTAAGTGATTAAAAATAGTTGATTTACCAACATTTGGTGTCCCAACAAGTAAATATAAAAATTGACACTGTTGTTTTCTAGACAACTTCGACATAAATTAAATTACAATCCTCATCTCTTAGCACATATTCAACATTGCAAACTTGTAAATGTAAAACATGATTTGATTTGTTATAGTCTAAAACTTTAATAATTGCTCCAGGTACTAAACCAATGTTAGCAATCTTATGTTGAGATTCAACATCATGAAAACATGTAGAGTGAATCTTTACTATTTTTCCTTTGTGTTTATATGATAAAGCAACCATATTTTGTATTGATTTTAATTCGAAGGTATTATACAAAAATGTTAGCTTAAAAAATATGCTAAATATTATTCAATACCTAATGTTCGTCAAATGATAATCAAGACCGCAACCATAACTGACATAATTGATAGAACAAGCGTTGCAGCTGCTGAAATATCTTTAATTTTCTTAGCATTGTAACTATATGTAAATGAGACAACATCAACCAAATTCTCAACAGCTGTGTTTATTAATTCCATACTGATAACAAGACAAATTACCATTGCTAAAATTATTCAGTCAATAATTTTTAAATGTTTATGCAATATGCTAGCAATTGTAATAACAATCGCAGCAATAATAAAATCAACAATCAAAGTTTTTTCTTCTTTTAAAGCAATAAATAAACCTTTAAAAGCATAACCAAACTTTTTTATTCACGATTCCTTAATATCAAAATTAAAATCTTTTTTCATTCTCTTATTTTATATGACAATTATCTAAAATCGTTTCGGTTATTTGCAACATCTTGTTTAATTCACGATCAGTTTTATGTTCAAAACCCAACATATGCAAAATACCATGAACAATAACAAAATAGAATTCATAATCCAACAAAAGATTTATTTGTTTAGCATAATCTTCACAAAATGGATAACAAATAAACATTTCGCCAAGCAAACATGTTGAAATTTCTTTATTATCATGAAAGGCAAAAGTAATTACATCAGTAACTTTGTTAATTTTTCGATATTTATGATTAATTCTTTTTATTTCTAAGCTATTGGTTATGTTGATATCAAAAATAAGTTTTTTACTTATTTTTAACAGTTGGCACATATTCTTACAAATATCTTTTATTTTAGATGTAACTTTTTTATTATTTTTTAAAAAATGATGAGGGTCACTTAAAGTAAAAAGTAACATTATTTTATCCTTTGCGATTCAACATAAATGTTATAAACTAGTGAAACTTGTAAGTTAAGTTGTAAAGCAATCTTTTTACAGGCTACCTTAAGTGGACAATTATTTTCTTTTAAGGTTTTTTTTACTAATTTAACAATTTCAATTTTGGAATAGTCAATATTAATGTTTTTTCTTGATTGGAAGTCAATAATAATTACAAATTCACCTTTTTCAACAATAGAATTAATGATGTCTTTATAATAACCACGATAAATTGTTTCATTAAGCTTAGTTAATTCACGGCAAACCACTAAATAAGGACGATTAAAGATACTATTAATATCCTTTAACGAATCTTTAATTCGATAAACTGATTCAAAACAAATTATTGATGTTTGTAACTGTTTTAATTCACTTAATCTTTTTATTCTTTGGGTTTTGCTTGCTGGCAAAAAACCATTAAAGTAAAAATTATTAAGATTTAAACCACTAACAACAACTGCATGCATAATGCTACTTGGTCCATTAATAACTTCAATAGTAATATTTTGTTTGTAGCACTCATCAACAAGACGATAACCTGGATCACTAATACATGGATAACCTGCATCAGAAACTAAAACAGTTTTTTTAGATTTGATCTTGCTGATTGCTAATTCTAGTTTCTTTTTTTCATTAAATTTTTGATAAGAAATAAGTTCTTTATTATTAATGTTGAACTTAACAAGTAACTTAGAAGTTACTCTAGTATCTTCACATAAAATGCATTCACATGTTTTAAGTGTTTCAAGACATCTTGAAGATACTTCATTTAAATTACCAATAGGTGTGGCAATTATATGTAATTTTATTTTAGCGTTATATGGCTGGTAAATCATAAATTACTTAGTTATTTTAAGATGCAATTCTTTTAAATCTTCATCATTAACAGCGCTAGGTGCTTCTAGTGTTAAGTCAACACCATGACTGTTTTTAGGGAAAGCAATAACATCACGAATGGTCTGAGCTTGAGTTAAAATCATTATCAAACGATCTAAACCTATAGCAAGTCCTCCCATCGGTGGAACACCATATTCAAAAGCTTTGATTAAGTAACCAAATTTAGTTTTAATTTCTTTTGTACTTAGTCCAATTGCTTCAAACATGTGTGTTTGAAGTTGCGGATCAGTAATTCTGATTGAACCACCACCAATTTCATAACCATTTAAAACAATATCATAAGCTTGTGCTTTAGCATTTTTTTTATCTTTATAAAAAGTATCAAGACATTGTTTAGATGGTGAAGTGAAAGGATGATGTGCTGCTTGATATTTCTTAGTTTCTTTGTTATATTCGAATAATGGTCAATCAACAATTCAAAGAAATTTAAAATCATTAGGTTTAGCAAAAGCAAATATCTCATTTGCTTTTACTCTACATGCCCCAAGAGTTTTATTAACTGTCTCTAAATCTGTATCAGCACAACAAATAATTGTTCCAGTTGTTATTTTGAAAAAATCAACAAGCTGTTCTTTAAAGTTATCAAAATCCTTTATTTGCTTAAAGAAAAAACAATCTTTAAAGTTAGAATCAACAATTTTTTTATTTTTTACAAGAAAATAAACACTTCTTATGCCTATATCAACACCATTTTTATCAATTTGCTCAAATTGTTTATTAGAAACAATTTTGTCTTCAATTTTGAAACCTTTTAAAACATAATTTTTAGTTTCTTTAATCAATAATGATAAATTTTGCAGACATAAATCATATCTAAGATCTGGTTTGTCAACACCATATCTATCCATGCTTTCTTTATATGTTAAAGTAGGGAATGGTGTTTTAACATCAACATTTAATGTCTTTTTAATACAATGTTTAAGCATTTGTTCAACAATAGAAATAATTTGTTTTTGATTAATAAAACTCATTTCTATGTCTAATTGAGTAAACTCAGGTTGTCTATCGGCACGTAAGTCTTCATCTCTAAAGCATTTTGCTACTTGAAAATAACGATCAAAACCACTAACCATTAATAATTGTTTAAAAATTTGTGGACTTTGTGGCAAGGCAAAGAAATGATTTGAAGATTTTCTTGTAGGCACAAGATAATCTCTGGCTCCTTCTGGCGTTGGTTTAGCTAAAACTGGTGTTTCAATATCAACAAAATTATTATTAATTAAAAAATTTCTAAGTGAGTGAATAAATTCAGAACGAAAAATAATTCTTTGTTGTAAAACATTACGTCTTAAATCAAGATAACGATATTGCAAACGAAGTTCTTCAAGTGCATCTGTTTTATCTTCAATAATAAAAGGTGGCACTTTAGCTAAACATAAAATAGTTAATTTCTCAATCTTAATTTCAAACTTACCAGTTTTTAGTTTTAAATTAGGGGTTTTACGTAATAAAACTTTCCCTTCAATACGAACCACAGATTCACGAGTTAATTTGCTGATTTCTTTAATTTTATTACTAACTGCTTGGACAAGACCATAACGATCAGCAATGTCAACAAAAAATATTGTTCCAATATTTCTTATTTTTTTGACTCAGCCTTCAATAATAACTGTTTGATTCAAATTATCATTGTTAATATGACCACAATAAACTTTTTTCATAACTATTTTTGTTGTTTACTCTTAGTAATATAACCAACTAAATTGTCAATTTTAACTTTTTCTTGTTTTAAAGTTTTTTGATTTTTTACAAGAACACAACTTTCATGAATTTCTTTTTTACCAATAATAATGACAAATTGTGCATTAACTTTTTCAGCATATTTAAAATGTTTAGTAATTTTGTTAATACCAAAATTACATAGAACTGAAAGACCGCTGTAACGCAACATTTTTGCTAAGATTTGTGCAGTCAAATCAATCTCTTCATTTAAACTAGCAATAACACAATCAACTTTGATATATTGTTTTTTGGCATCAAGAAGAATTTTATTATTTTTAAGAGCAACAGCCATACGGTCAAGACCAATCGCAAATCCTACACAATCAACATTTGGTCCCCCAAGTTCTTTGATTAAATTGTTATATCTACCGCCACCAATAATAGTTGGCTGTCCTTTTAAAGATTCTTGAGTTGAAATAAATTCAAAGACTAGGTTCGTGTAGTAATCAAGACCTCTAACAAGAGTCTCATCAACAACATATTTAATTTTTTGTGCATCCAAAGCATCAGTTATTTTTTTGAAATAAACAATTTCTTCTTTTGAGGCAAATTCAACTACTTTAGGTGCTTCTTTTACAAATGATTTTTGGCCATCAACTTTATCATCTAAAATTCGCAATGGATTAGTTGTTAATCTTCTAACACTATCTTCTGATAACTGTGATTTATATTTAGTAAAATATTTTTTTAGAGCAGTAATTCATTTACCTCTTGTTTGAATTGAACAAATGTTATTAATATGCAATTCATAATCTTCATATTTAAATGCATTTAAGAATGATTGAGCAAGAATGATCATTTCCACATCATCTAAATATGATCCAGATCCAATACATTCAACACCGAATTGGTGAAATTGTCTCAATCTTCCACTTTGTGGGCGTTCATAACGGAACATTGGACCAATGTAAAAACATTTAATGGGTAAAGCCATTTTATTAAGTAGTTTATTTTCTACAATACTACGGCAAACCGAAGCGGTCATTTCAGGACGCAAAGCAATTTCACGGTTGCTTTTATCACAAAAATTGTAAAGCTCTTTATTAACGACATCTGATGCTTCTCCAGAAGAACGTTTAAATAATTCTATATGTTCAAAGATAGGGGTTTGCACTTCATAATATCCATTTAAACTAGCAAGCATTTTTGCTACATTAGCAAAAATATCAAGGGTTGGATCAAGTTCAAAAAAATAGTCTTGTGTGCCACGCGGTTTAGAAATCATAAATGTTTTTCCCCATATTTATGTAAAATAAATAATAGTTATATATTACAACCAATATATTTATATGAAAAGTATAAGAAAAATTGCTAATAATTCAAAAAAACCTAGATACAACAAGAATTTCTCTTTTCAATCTATTGCTCGTCTTGTTTTAGGTATTTTATTAGTTATAGGTGTTTTTTTAGGAATTGGTTTGAGTATTCCAAAAATTACATCTAATTATGAAAAACGTGGTGATTTTACTCATTCTTATAACTTTAAATTCAAACTTGATGCTGATAATGTGTCTGTTGAAGAAAGATTACCAAAAGTAAAATCTACAGCTGATTCATTATCAAATTATTTAAAACAACATGGACTTGCACACTATGACACATGATATGAATGTAATGATAAAGATGCTTTTGTGTCAGTTAATATTCCAAATGTCTTAATAGATTCAAAATTAGTTAGTGAAGAGGGTATTAAAGTTGATTGTGATCCATTTATTAATTTCTTTACTAATGTTGTTAATCCAGATAAAACATTAATTTATAAGTGATGAGGCATTAACCAAACTCATAATGAAAATGCTTATTCTGTGTTAAACTTTAAAGATGCTTTTGAAGTTTATGGTGCAGATACTAAAACCACAACTAACACTGATGGACGAAGTGGTATTTTATGAAGAATCTCAAAAACTTACTGAACTCTTTTACAAAATATTTATATTGACTTCTACCGTTTTACTAAATTCCAAGAAGATGAAAAAAACAAAGATAAAATCAAAGAAGAGAACAAACCATTACTTTATATCGTAAATGACCTTAATGGTTTTTTTAACAAAATTAATTATCACTTAATGCGTTATAGTTGACAAAATGATGGTGAGGATGGTGCTGCCAAAGAATATAAACGTGTTTACAATGATAAAAATGAATATCACAACTTTGCTAAGGAAATTTTTGATGAATACAATCTTCTAAAACCTAACCCTGAAATAAATTGTTTAAGAAATGCTTCTTGTTTTGTTGTGTCAAAAGATGGCAAGAAACAGTCTTATGACAATGATAAATTTATCAATGGTGACTTATTCAATCTTATTGATATGTATAAATATGACAAGTATAAATGACTGCATCAATATATTGAGCATGTTTATGATGCTGCAACTTATGAAGAATTCTTTCCTAAAAAAATAACTAACATTTATGAAAACAAAGTTACTTTAGAAGATAGTGGCGAAATCTTAGTATCTAATGATTCTTATATTGAAGAAGATACACTATCACCATATCTTAATATTAACTATGTTTGATATGGAGGCAATACTTTAGAACAAAGTCAAAAATACTTGGACAATTATAAAAACTATAGTTGAGAATTTCCACAAAAGATGTTCTACTATGACAATAATTCCGGCAGACCAACCATGAAAGATTACTATGATATTATTAACAATACGAAACAACAGCCAATTTTTTCAACTAGCAGTTTGTTTCAAACAAACAATGTTGAAGCTGTTTTAGTGGTTGGCTTAGCAATCTTTTGTGTTGCTATCCTAGCAGCTTTATTATGTTTATATAAATTGTTTGGTTTGCTTGGTTGATTATGTGTTATGCTCTGTCTTTCAATGACTTCTTTAGTACTATTAACATTTGTTGGAATTGCTTTCTCATTAAGTTTCTTAATTGGTTTATATTGTTTAGTATTGGTTGGTTCCTTATTAGTTACTGGAATTGCCGAAAGACTAAAACGCCAAGCAAAAAATGGTTATGAATTAGGTTTATACGTAACTAAAGGATTCACCAAGAGTTTGCCACAAGCTATTGATGTAAGTTTTGTTACCTTAGTTTTTGGTATTCTGTTCACATATGCATCAACCAATAACTTAATACCTTTTGGTACGGTTTTAATCTTAGGAAGTTTATTTATCTTCTTTGGTTGCTACTGTTTGAATTTCTTAATTAATTTTATATTGTTTAGTAATAACTCAATGTCAAAAATATGAAAATGGGTTTTCAAATCATCATTTGAGATATCTAAAAATGAAAAGAACATTTTTGGTGATGGCAACTTTTATTTTGATTTCTATTGTAAAAAAGCTAATCAAATACATTTGCAAATATTCTCAAAAAAAGCTTTTATCGGTTTGGGATGTATGGTTTTAATTCTAATTGCTGGTTGAATATTATTTGGAATGTTTGGTCTTTTCTCACCAACCTTATTTACTCAAAATAATATTGCAAGTAAAACTAACTTTGATATTACATTAACATCGTGGATTGTTACAGCTATTGCCAGTCTAATAATTAGTTTCTTTTTAGGGTTAAGACACAACTGAACATCTGCTTTACCAGCTCTTGCTGCTAATTTAATAGTTTTATTACTATTTGTTGCAATAAACTCAATTTTCTTTATTAAATTTAATGAAGTCTCTATCTTTGGTTTGATTATTACTATGTTTATTTCTAATGCAATTATTGCTAGCCATGTTGGCTTTGTTAACTCTGCATGAAAACGCCAAGGTGCTTACAGCTCATTTGAATTTAAACATCTTATGAATGTAACAATTAAAAACAGTTTCTGATTCTGAATGGTCAGTGTCATAAGTGTTACTTGTTTTGCAATTGCATATGCTGTTTCATGCCCAAACCAAACATGACAATTATCAGTCGTTACCATTCTTGGTCTAATTATTGTTATTGGTGTTGTTCCATGAGCAATTAGCTACTTACTATACTGATGTTTGCTATGAAGAAACGTTTGAATTGGTTCTAGAGAAAAGAAACAAAAAATTAATTATGATATTATTGACGAGCAAGAAATTAAAGGAATAAATTCTAAATAATCATGAAAACAAACAAAAATATTAAAGCTATTGCAAAAAGCATCAAAGATGTTAATAATTTCCCAAGATTAGGAATTGTTTTCAAGGATGTTACACCTTTATTGAAGAATCCAAAAAAATTTGATCTATGTATTAATGAAATGGTCAAACTTTTAAAAAATAAAAAATATGATATCGTTGCAGGCATGGAATCACGTGGTTTTTGATTTGCCGTTCCTATTGCACAAAAACTAGGATTAGGCTTTGTTCCAATTAGAAAAAAAAATAAACTACCACGTAAAGTTATTAGTACTACTTATGAACTTGAATATGGTTTTGATACATTATGTGTCCATAAAGATGACATAAAAAAACACCAAAATGTTTTAGTTGTTGATGATGTTATTGCAACTGGTGGAACAATTATTGCTGTTAAGAAAATGTTTGATAAACTTGGTGCTAATTTTAAAGATTGCTTAGTCCTTGCTGAGCTAAAATCAATGAATGGTAAAGAAAAAGTTAAAAAAGTTGGTGTTAACTTACTTTCATTAATAAAAATGTAAATTTTTATTTAATAATTTTTAATTCAATTAATTTTTGTTGAATAAGTTTGATTTCTTCATCAACTGATTGCTTTGCATCAATAACAATATAAGGAATAAAGTATGTGTCACAAATATTTTTTAAATATTCAACATAACATTCATTTAACATATGAAAATAAGTTTTATTTCGTTCAAAATTTTTAATTTCTATTTCTCTATTACGTTTAAACAAACGCTCTTTGAATGTTTCTCAATCTAAAGATAAGATTACATGTAGTTTTGGCACGCCAACTACATATAAAAGTTCATTAATTTTATCACGTCATAATTTTTCATAGTATTCAAATACATTTGGTTGATCAAGCATGTTAAAGAAAGCAAATAGTCTATCTTCGAAGATACTACGGTCAAAAACTTTTACTTGATCAATATTGCTTTTTAGACCATCACGATAACATGAAAAACGATATAGTAAGAATTGAAGTTGGCAAACACTAGGAGCGACTTCCACTCTTTGATACATACGATCTAACAAAATATACATTAAGTTGTTCTTATCATTGGGAAGCTCATAATAAGGAATAAAGTTAAATTGTTTTGCTAAACGTTCAACAATAGTACTTTTACCACACGATACCATTCCTCCAATAACAATACAATTACCTTCTAGTGGACGACGGATTTCGTGAAGTAAACACTTCTTCTTAAATCGATCTTTAAAATCTTTTTGATTTGAATTGAAGTCTGACATATGTTTATTATGGTTATTTTTTAAAAAAATATTTTATTTTTTTAAAATCATCTCCATAAGTTATTTTTAAATTCCAAATATCACTGCGAATTATGTTATTTTTAGTAGGTCTCAGATTTAAAAATGATAATAAATCTGAACCATTTTTGTTCTTAGGACACCGTTTATATAAACCATATAAAACAAATTGTGGTGTTTGTAAACAAAGCAGCTTATCACGATTAATTCATTGATATTTTTGAATATTTTGAATAAAAACAGTATCAGTTGGTTTGTAAGCTAGTGAACCAAATGATACTTTCTTTGAAATTAATTTAATCATGGAATTGATTTGTCTGTCAGTTGTGCATATTCTAGCTGCATCATGACAAATGATGTAATCATTTGTTTTAAGTTTACCAAAAGCCTTTAATCCAAGCAAGAAAGAATCATTCCGTGTTTTACCACCAATACATTTAATTAATTTCTTATGTTTAAAATCAAAAGATATTTTTTTATTAGATGGCAAAACTAAAACTACTTTAGCAATTTGCGAGCACTTTAAAAATAATTCACAAGCATATTGGTAAACTGGTTTTTTATCAATTTTAAGTAATAATTTGGGAGTATTTTGTTTGTAATTAAACCTTTGACTAGAACCAGCAGCTAAAATAATTGCATAAATCATGGCTAAATTATAAAAGAAATTAATAGAATTAATTTTTGTTATAATGAGTGAGCATAATTCTTTTATGCAAAGTTTAGCGTGTGGGAGAAATTTTTAAAATTCGTACCACGTAGAGAACGACCAAATTAGGAGGTGTTGCTTGTGGCTAAAGAGAAAAAAATAACTAGGATTGCTATTGTCCATTTAATTGGTGGGCAAGCTAAGCCAGGTACTACATTAGCATCATATGGTATCAATATGGCTGAATTTACTAGACAATTTAATGATCAAACAAAAGATCGTATGGGCGAAGTTGTTCCAGTACAAATTACAGCTTTTAATGATAAGAGTTTTACTTTTATCATTAAAACTACTCCTGCTTCAGTTATGCTAAAGAAAGCAGCAAAAATTGAAAAGGGTGGCAAAAACCAACTTACTGACAAAGTAGGTAAAATTAGTAGAGAAGAAGCATTAAAAATTGCTAAATATAAAATGCCTGATTTATCAGTTTATGATGAAGAAGCTGCTTTAAGAGCAGTTGCTGGTACTGCTAAACAAATGGGATTAGAAATTGAAGGCGTGGACCCAACTCCGCATAAGAAAAAGGAGGCAAAATAATGAAAAGATCTAAAAAATATGTTGCTTCTGTAAAACTTATTGATAAAGGCAAAATCTATAGTACAAATGAAGCTATAGAATTAATCAAGAAAATGGAAACAGCAAAATTTGATGCTTCAATTGATATTGCTATCAAACTTAACCTTGATACTACTAAAGCAGATCAACAATTAAGAGGGACAATTGCTTTACCACATTTCTTTGGTAAACCAATCAGGATTTTAGCAATTGATGATACATTAACTAATGATGATGCTAAAACATTAGGTATTAAGGTTGGCCAAACTGATGTTATTAATGACATTAAGAATGGTTGAATGGAATTTGATGTTATCATAACTACTCCAAAATTCATGCCAGCTTTAAGCAGATTAGGAAAAATTTTAGGCCCTAAAGGTTTAATGCCTAACCCAAAATTAGGTACAGTGACTACAAATATCAAAAAAACTATTGATGAATTTAAAAAAGGTAAAAACCAATATCGTACAGATACATATGGTAATATCCATATGAAAATTGGTAAAGTTTCTGCACCAACTAAAGATATTGTTGAAAATATTGAAGCACTTATTTCATTTATTAAATCAAAGCGTCCAAGCACTGTAAAAGGTGATTACATTCAAAATATCGCTATCTCAAGTACTATGGGACCAAGTTTAAAATTAGTTAAATAATTAAAGTCTTATTGATGAACTTATATTTTGCTAGATAAATTAACAAAAAGTAAAGAATATTACAATTAATTAGTAAAATTACATTGCTGTCTTTAAAAAGCAAAAATTTTTGATTTTATGTATGCATAGCATACATAAAAAATATATAATTAGGTAAATGCTTTTTACTTTTTTATTATGAAATTAATCGTTGGTCTTGGTAATGTCGGAACTTCATACAATAACACTAGACATAATGTTGGTTTTATAGCTTTGAATGCAGTTTTAAAAAGAATTATTGGCAACAATAATATTATTTGACAAAAAAAGTTTAATGGTGAAGTATTTAGTACTAAAATCAACAATGAAACTTTTGTTTTTGCTAAACCTTCAACATATATGAACTTATCTGGCAATTGTGTTGGGCCATTAATGCAATTTTATCAATTAATGCCTCAAGATCTTATTGTTATTCAAGATGATTTAGACCAACCACTGGGTAATTTTAAAATTAAAACTACTGGTTCTGATGGTGGACATAATGGTATTAAAGATATTGTTAATAAACTAAACATCAATAACTTTGTTAGATTTAAAATTGGCGTAGGTAGACCAACTCTAAAATCTATTGATATTCCCTCTTTTTTAACTGTTGTTAAATTTACAGAAGAAGAATTAAAAAAAATAAATCCAATAATGAACAAATTATTTGATTTTATTAGCTTACTTAGCCAACAACCACTTGAAACTGCTATAAGCAAAATAAATTAGGTAGTAAAAGTATGAAAGCATTGAAAGTTAAAAAAAGAGATGGACGTTATGTCAAATTCAATATCAAGAAAATTGATAATGCTATTTTAGCAGCAGTTAAAGCTAATAATTTTAAATTAACAAAAAATGATATTAAAAAAATATCAACAAGTGTTGTACAAACAATTGAAAAAGAAAAAACTAAAGAAATAGAGGTTGAACACATTCAAGATTTAGTTGTTTTAACTTTATCAAAGTTAAAATATCGTCAACTTGCAAGAAAGTATCAAGCTTATCGTGATGAAAGAACTAAATTGAGAGAGCAAAAATCACAACTTATGTCTGTGGTTAGTCAAATTGGTGTGGAAACTGATAGAGATAATGCTAACGTTGGTAACAACTTTTCAGCTAAACTGCTACGTATTGCTTCAGAAGCAAACAAATGACATATTTTATTAAAACTATTGCCTAGAGAAATCGCTTATTACCACGAAAATGGTGATTATTATATTCACGACTTAGATAGTTACAACTTAACTGTCAATTGTTTGCACTTACCAACCTCAAAATTAATTAAAGAAGGTTTTAATACTGGTTATGGTACTATCTTACCTTGTCAATCCATTGAAACAGCTGCTGCAATCTCTTGTATTGCATTACAGGCAAGCCAAAATGATATGTTTGGTGGACAAAGTCACCCAAACTATGACAATGATTTGGCTGATGTTATCCCATCAACAAGAGCAAAAGTTATTGAATTTATCAAAAAGAGTGGTGGAAACTATAAAAATAGAAAAGTCATTGATGAAATAGTTGAAATAAAAGTCCGTCACGCAATGCAATCAGTGGTTTACAACTTAAATACTATGCATTCGCGAGCTGGAAGCCAAGTCCCATTTTCTTCAATAAATATTGGATTACCAAAAAATAAAGATGCAGCTTTAATTTGTCAATGTTTCTTAGAAGAATATGAAAAAGGTTTGGGACACGGTGAACAGCCCATCTTCCCAAATATTATTTTTAGAGTTAAAGCAGGTGTAAACAGAGATCTTAGTGATCCTTATCACTACTTATTTAAATTAGCAGCAAGAGTAGCATCAAAAAGAATGAATCCAACATTCATGAATATTGATGCTGATTTTAACAAAGAATATTATGATAAAGGTATTCTCCCTGCAACTATGGGTTGTAGAACTTATCTTTTACCAAACGTTAATGGTAAGCCGGGGGTTGAAGGACGCGGCAACAATGCACCATGTACCATTAACTTAGTAAGATTAGCAATACTTGCTAAAAAAGATGTTGATAAGTTTTTTAATGAACTAATCAAAATGTGTGAATTGGCAAAAAACCAATTACTTCACCGATTTAATATTTTAAAAAAACTAAGAGTTAAAGATTTACCATTTGTTGCTGGTCAAAAACTAATGAAAGGCAGTGAAAACTTAAAACCAACTGATTCAATTGAGCCAATTATGAAAAATGGAACATGAGGAATTGGTTTTATTGGCCTAGCTGAAACATTAAAGCTTCTGACTGGTTTTCACCATGGCGAATCTAAAGAAAGCCAAAAACTTGGAATTAAAATTGTCCAAACTATTAAAAATTGTTGTGATAAATACAAAAAAGAATACAAACTTAACTTCAGTTGTTATGCAACTCCTGCTGAAGGATTAAGTGGTAAGTTTACTGTTATTGATAAAAAGATGTTTGGCAATATTCCATGAATTATTTCTAAAGGATTCTACACTAATTCCTTCCATATTCCAGTGGACTATCCTATTTCAATAGCTAAAAAACTTGAACTTGAAGCACCTTACCATAAATTATGCAATGGTGGGCACATTTCATATGTTGAATTTGACAATTATCCAACATGTGATGACGTTGTAAAAGTGATTACTTATGCTTACACTAAAACAAATATCAATTATGTCGGTATTAACTTTCACATTAGATATTGTTTAGATTGCAATGATAGTAAATAATAATGAAAATAAGATTGGCTGGTATTCTACCAAATTCAAATAGTAATGGACCTGGATTAAGAAAAGTTTTCTTTTCACAAGGTTGTTCAAAACATTGTGATGGTTGTTTCAACCAACACACTTGGTCTTTTGAGGGCGGAAAAATGTGTGATTGCGATAAATTAATTAAAGAAACTATTGACGAAACTTATCTTGCTGGTGTAACTTTTTCTGGTGGTGATCCTTTTGAACAACCCGAACCATTTGCCTACATAGCAAAAAAATTTAAAAAACATAAAATCAATATTTGATCATATACAGGTTATACATTAGAAGAAATTCTTGCTTTAGCTAAGAAAAATAAGTTTATTAATGAACTACTGCATAACATTGATGTTCTTGTTGATGGCAGATTTGACAAAAATCTAACTAATAAAAAAGTTATTTTTCGTGGTTCTTCTAATCAAAAAATTATTGATGTTCAAAAATCATTAAAAATGAAAAAAATGATTTTATGGGAGGAAAGCAATGAGTAATGAAAATAAAAAGATAAGGGTAACATGCCCTCATTGTGGAAAAGAATTTAGTTTGGAAGAAGCGTATGTTGGCAATGCTGTTAATCTAATCAATGAAAAAGAATTTAATAATAGACTTAATGAAGCTCTTAAAAATAAAAGTAATGAATGACAATTAAAATGAAATCAAAAAGAAAAAGCTTTATTAAAAGAGTGTCAAGAAAAATTAGATAAAGAAAAAGACACAAGTAACAATTTAAAAATAAAATGCAAAGAACTTGAAACTACAAATAAGTCGCTTGAAAACAAATACAAAAGTGATATCAAAATTGCAATCAAAGATTTGCAAGTTGAAAATGCCAAACTTAAAAATGATAATGAGACTCAGATACGAATGTTTCAAGACAAAATAAAAAGTATGGAAGAATTTAAGAGCAAACAATCAGTTAAAGATTTTGGTGAATCACTTGAACAATATTGTTTTAATCAATTTAATACTTGAAAGTCAAATGGTGCCTTCCCAACAGCTAAATTGGAAAAAGATAACAAAATTAGTCATGAATCAGGTTCTAAAGGTGACTTTATTTTTAAGGATTATGTTGATGATAAAGAATATGTCTCAATTATGTTTGAAATGAAGAATGAACAAGATACTACTAAAACAAAACATAAAAATAGTGATTTCTTCAAAGAATTAGATAAAGACAGAAAAGAAAAGAATTGTGAATATGCTATTCTTGTTTCTTGCTTAGAACTAAATAACAAAATGTATGATCAAGGTATTGTAGATGTCTCATACATTAGTGGATATGAAAAAATGTATGTTGTTCGCCCCGATTATTTTGTTACAGTTATCAGTCTTATAACTAATCTTGCAAAAAAGAATATCTCATTACAATATCAACTCCAAAGTTACCAACATAAGAATATCGATATAACTAATTTTGAAGAAAAATTAAAAGCATATAAAGAAAGCTGTCAAAAAAATATGTCACGTGCTGATAATGATTTTACAAATGCTATTAATGAAATTAATAAAAGCATCAAACACCTTGAAGCCACTAAAGAAGAATTATTAAAATCAAACAATCAATGACATAAAGCTAACAATAAAATCCAAGATTTATCAATTCGCAGCTTAACTTATAATAATCCAACAATGAAAAAAATGTTTGATGATGCAAGAAAAAAATAATTTTTATTTTTTAAAAATAATGTAATAATTTAAACACATAAGAAAGAAGCACTAACATGACTAAGACTACATATTTAAAACCAGGTGAAAAAGTTTGCCCAAGATGTGGATCAACACACATTATGGAAATCTCAAGAATTACAGGTTATCTATCGTTTGATGAACGTTTTGGTGAATCAAAATGCAAAGAAAGAAGCAAAAGAGTTGATCACAACAACAAACATATTCAAAATTACACTAAATAATTAAAATAAATCAGCAATAAGCGAAAATCTTTTAACGATTCCACTTCTTTTTATTTAATTTGTTTATTAAATAAACTATGTTTCTTATTATCCTATTTTTTAATTGTGGCAACTAAAGGTGCCACTTGTTTATCCAAATCATCTAAATTTATTGCTGATTTGATAGTCACAGTGCCAATAATATTCATATTTTTGATGGTTGATAGTTGTTGTTTTAATACTGTACCCGCCATTGGTGCTCAGGTACCGTTTTCAACAATAATAATGTTTTTATTTTGTCAATTTTTAGCAATCATATTGTTTACAAAGTTTTGCATAGCAGGAAAAACGCCATTATTGTATGTAGTAGTAGCCAAAATAATATTTTTATATTCAAATGCTTTTTCAATTGCTTCTGAATGATCATAAGAAATTAAGTCAATTGCTTCACAATTTAATTTCTTAGCTAAAAATAAAGCAGCATCTTTTGTGTGGCCATAAACACTTGTATAAAAAATGATAAAATCATTTTTTTCTGCTTCATAAGAAGATCAAAGATTATAAATACCAGTATATTCTTTAATATTCTTGTCAAGAATAGGTCCATGTAACGGACATATTTGGTTTATTGACACATTTTTTAATTTATTAAGTAAAGCTTGTACTTGCATACCAAATTTACCCACAATATTAAAATAATATCTTCTTGCTTCACATTTTCAATCTTCTTTGACATCTAGGGTGCCAAATTTACCAAAAGCATCAGCACTAAACAATGTTTTTGTTTTAGTTTCATAACTTACCATAACTTCTGGTCAATGAACAAATGGAGCAGAATAGAAAACAAGTTCTAATGAGCCAATTGATAATTTTTGATTATCACTAACAACTAATTTATTAGTTATTGTGGTTTTATAAAATTGGTTGATAAACACAAAAACTGCTGTTGAAGCAACAACAGTAACATTAGGGTAGGTACTTAAGAATTTAACGATACCTGCTGAATGATCTGGTTCAACATGATGAATAACTAAATATTTTGGATGTTTATCTCTTAAAACAGATTTAATATTGTTTAATCATTCATCAACAAATTTATAATCAACTGTATCCAAAACAGCTATTTCATTGCCATCTTCTAACAAGTAAGAGTTATAAGCTATTCCATTAGGAATAGCATATTGTCCTTCAAACAACTTACTTATATGATCATTACAACCAATATAGTGAATATTTTCATTAATTTTAAAACTCATACTTGTTGCCTCAAACTATACTTTAGCTTTTCTTAGTTTTGGAAAGTTTCATGGATTAGCTTTGCTTAATGTGTGACAGTGTCTGCATCTTGCTTCATAACTTTCAATGTCACCAATCATGATTTGATCACGACCACCTTGTTTTTTTTGCGCTGATTTTAGACGTTCTGAAAAAGATGCTTCAGCACCGCATGTCATACAGATAGCTTTTAATTTAGTTACTTTTTCAGCAACAGTAATAATATTAGTCATAGTTTTAAATGGATTACCGTCAAAGTCCATGTCTAATCCAGCAACTAAAACAATGTAGTTATTGTTAGCCAAATAATTACATACATTACATAATTCTTCATCAAAGAATTGTGCTTCATCAATTGCAACTACTTGTACAATTTCAGATGCTTTATTAACATGTCCAATAATATCAATAGCCTTTTCAACTGAAATAGATGTAAATTCACGTCCATCTCTACTTTTTGCTCTTTTGCCACCTGATCGTGTATCTTTAGTTGGCGTAAAAAGTAAATATTTAGCTTCAGAATATTTAAGAAGATTTATTCTTCTTAGTAATTCTTCACTTTTGCCCGCGAACATTGGACCACAAATTACTTCTATCCAACCTTTTTGTCTGCCAAATGCATTAACCTTTGCCATAAAAAACCTCCAATTGATTTATTTATATATTAAAACGAAAATAACAAACATCCCCGTCTTTAATAACATAATCCTTTCCCTCTACTCTTAGTAACCCAGCTGCTCTAACATTCTTTTCAGATTTTAGGTTAATTAAGTCACTACTATTCATAACTTCTACCCGAATAAATCCTTTTTGAATATCAGAATGGATTAAACCAGCACATTCTGGCGCTAGCATACCATTATTAAATGTTCAAGCTTTAACTTCATCTTCACCAAATGTGAAAAATGATGATAAATTAAGCAATTTGTAAGCCATCATAATTAATTTATCTAAACCAGTATAAGAAAGATTTAAACTTTGGATAAATTCTTGTCTTTCTTGATCATTTAATAAAGATATCTCATATTCCAATTTAATAGAAACAGGAAGTAATAAATCATTTGTTGAAAGCAATGATTTTAATTTTTGATAATGTTTGTTATTAACAATAGCTTCTTGACTAGCATCATCAACATTAGCAATATATAAAACAGGCTTAGCAGTTAAAAAACCATCATGTTTAATAGTTTGTTTTTCTTCCTCTTCTAAAGATAAATCTTTAATCAATTTGTTCTGTGAAAGATGATCTTTAATTTTTGTGTATAAAGCAATTAATTTTTGTGCTAATTTATCACCTGATTGGCCTTTGCGGTAATTCTTTTCAATCTTTTTGTTAACCAAATCAAGATCAGAAATAATTAACTCAACGTTAACTATTTCCATGTCTCTTTTTGGATCAACATTATCATAAACATGAGTAATTGCCTTATCTTCAAAACATCTAATTACATGACAAATTGCATGTGTTTCACGAATATTAGCCAAAAATTGATTGCCTAAACCTTCACCTTTTGAAGCGTTTTTAACTAAACCAGCAATATCAACAAATTGACAAATTGCTGGAGTGACTTTTTTAGGATGAATTAACTGAGCTAATTTAGTTAGTCTTTCATCTGGCACTGCAACCACCCCGACATTAGGTTTAATAGTAGCAAATGGGTAATTTGCTGCTTCTACATTAGAATTTGTAATTGTGTTGAAAAGTGTTGACTTGCCAACATTGGGTAATCCAACAATACCAATAAATAAATTCATTATGCTTTGCCAACACTACCAAACATAGTGAATTTTTCAAGACATATTTGTTCAATAGCTTCTACACCTGGAGCTAATAATTTTCTTGGGTCAAAGCCTTTTTTCTTAAGGTCAAGGTCTTTTTTAGCTGCAATATATTTACGTGTTGCAGCAGCAAAAGACAATTGACATTCAGTATTAACATTAATCTTGCAAACACCTAAACTAATTGCTTCTTTAATTTGTTTTTCCGGAATTCCAGTTCCGCCATGTAAAACAAGTGGGATACCATCAGTTGCTTCAGTAATTTTTTGTAATCTTTTAAAATTTAAACCTTTTCAGTTTTTAGGATAAATTCCATGAATGTTACCAATACCAGCAGCTAAACAACAAATCTTAGTTTTCTTAACAAGTAAAGAACATTCTTCTACAGAAGCTAATTCACCATTAGATACTGTTCCATCTTCACTGCCACCAATGCCGCCAACTTCTGCTTCAACAGATGCATGATGTTTCTTGGCCAATTTAACAATTATGTTAGTTTTAGCAATGTTTTCATTGATAGGTAGTCTTGAACCATCAAACATTACTGAACTAAAACCAACATTTAAACATTCAATACAAGCTTCAAAAGAACCATGATCTAAATGCAAAGCAACAGGAATGGTTATTTTATTGTATGCAATAGTATTTTTAACCATATCAACAACATTACCAAAACCATGCATATATTTACCAGCACCAGCACTAACACCAAGAATAACAGGCGTATTAGATTTTTGTGCAGCATTTAAAACGGCTTTAATTCATTCAAGATTATTAATATTAATTTGTGCAACTGCATAGTGATTTGCACGTGCTTTTTTAAGCATTTGGTCCATGTTTACTAGAGGTTTTAATTTACCTCGGCAAAAATGGCAACGGCAAAACATTAATTATCCTCCTCAGAATCATCAACATCATCTTCTTTAAAACTAAGATCATCTTCATTTTCTGTTTCTTCAAGAATTTCAGTAGCAACATTGTGAGTTTTTTTGTATTCAGAATAATCAGATTTTAATTCGTCTTCGTCAAAAAACATTTCATCATTAAGCCAGTCTTGATCATCAGCAGTGAAATCGACATCTTTATCTAAAAGTGCTGCATCATCTTTTTCGCTGTCAAAGTCATATAATGAATTTTCATAATTAGCAATTTCTACAGATGTTAAAAATTCTCTAATTCTTCATTTCTTGCCACCAATAAAGATAAAACGTGGATCTTCTAATAAGTCAATATAAAATTGGCCTACAAGTTCACGTTCACTTTTATCAAGTTTAGCTTTCTTAACTAATTCTTCTCAAATTTGTCTAAAAGTAAATGGCTTATTTTTGAAGTTTTTTATTGCACATTCATAAGCCAAAGTAATAAGTGGTTTGTGTTCCATAAATGTCCTTTATTTACAAAATAGAAAGTAGGTGTATTATAAACTAATATTTTCAATAGATAAATATTAAAAGAATATAAGTAAAATTAGATTAAAAATCTAATTTTATTTTACTTTGGGGTGTCTAACTATAACAACACGGCTGCCAAATCTTTGTTTGCCAAGTTTGTTGATTATTGTTGAGCATTCATGTAAGCGACAAACTCTTTTAGTGTTTGGGTCATAAATGTAGATTGGATGCTGATCTCGCTCATATATTTTGACATTATGAACATAAACAGGATAAATTGTAAATTCATATACCTTACGGTTTTTCTTAAATTGATTAAAATACTTTTTACCCATTGTCGAATTTGCTTCATAAACAGAATAATGACTATTTTTAAAACCAATGATCATTTGATAAACTTTATTTAAATATGTATCATTTTCAAATGCCATTTGTTTAAAAAACAAATAGAAAGCATTATCATCAATAGCTAGAAATTCTTTTGTTGTTCATTTTTTATTCTTAAGCCAAGGCAAAAAGAATTGTGAACATTTATAACAGTCAACAACTTTGTGTTTTTGATATAAAAATTTAAAACGTTTAAATAATCTTTTAATTAATTTTTCTAAAACAATAATTTTAGGCTTTTCATAAACATCAACAAACATATGATATCTACTAATTAAAAAGTTTTCAAGTGAACTAACTGCTTTGATATCAAAACAAACTTTATTTTTATGTGGATACATTCAATGAATTAATAATGGTGAATCAATTAGTCCATAGCAAGCACCAGCAAAATGCGCATCGCGTGATAAGTAATCCATTCTATCAGCATCAATTTGACCAGAAATCAATTCATTCAAAATTGAACATTTATGTTTATGTTTAAGAATTTTGACTACATTAAGAGGATCAATAGAATATTTTTTTAAAATCTTATTAATTTGTGTCGACGAATCCAAAATAATTTGATGAGTAGTTTGTTCATGATTAATTTTAGTAATTGTCTCAAAGAAATGACTAAATGGCCCATGACCAATATCATGCAATAAAGCTGCTGCTAGTAATTCATTTCTTAATGTTTTACTATTAAGATTGATTTGGTCAGCAAAACTCTTAGCTAACTCATATGTTCCTAAACTATGAGCAAATCTTGTATGAGTAGCATTAGGAAAATTCACATACGAAATACCCAATTGGTGGATATGTTTCAAACGTTTTAATTCACTAGAATTAATTAATTCCACAACCCATGGTTCATCAATTTTGATAACACCATGAATAGCATCTTTAATAAATTGAGTATTAGCCATAAATTTTTTTCAAATTAGCAATTCGTTCTAAAACTAATTCATTCCCTAAAATAAATAAAATTTTGAACAATTCTGGACCATGATTTTTTGAAGTAATAGCAAGTCTAATAGGCATAAATAAATTTGGACCTTTACATTTAGCAATTTTGCCTGTTTGATTGATGATTTCTTTAGCTACATCATAAGAAACTAGTTTCTGTTTCTTTAATTCATCACAGAAAACATCAAGAATTTTTCATCAAGAATTTTGAAATGATTTTTTATCAATCTTTTCAATTTGATAATCATAAAAATGTTCTTTAACTAATGAAGTAATTTCTTGACAGTATGTGATTTGTTTTTTAAAAAGTAACAATATGTCTTGTGATTTAGCAGCAAAATCTTTTCAATTAATTTCTTTAGCGAATGGTTTAATCATTCTTAAATATGCTTGATCATCTAAATTAGCAATATATTTATTGCTCACTCAACACATTTTTACCATATCGAAGAAAGTTGGAGCTTTAGAAACATGAGTGATATCAAAATCTTTAATCATTTCATCCATAGTCATAATTTCTTTGTGCGATTTTGGTGATCAACCCAATAATGCCAAAAAATTAGTGATGGCATGTGGATAAAATCCCATGTCTTTGTAGTCCTGAATAAATTGACGAAGTGATGAATCGCGTTTTGATAGTTTCTTACCATCTTTGTTAACAATTACTGATAAATGACCATATTGAATATCTTTTTTATCAAAGCCTAAAGCTTCTTTAATAGCAATTTGATATGGGGTATTAGAAATATGTTCTTCCCCCCTTATAACATGAGTAATATCCATGTCGTAATCATCGACAACAACTGCAAAGTTGTACATTGGATAAAAATTAGATTTTAAAATAACTGGATCAGTTAATGATGAAGAAGGAACAGATATTTCACCTCTAATTAAATCATTTCATTTAAAGGTATGGTTGTCTGGCATTTTTAATCTAATAACATATGGTTTACCAGAAGCTAGATTCTTTTCTATTTCACTTTGTGAAAGATTTAAGCAGTGACGGTTATATTTTGGTGTTTGGTTGTGTTCTAATGCTTGTTGTCTTGCTTTTTGCAAATCTGCAGGACTACAGAAACAATAATAAGCTTTCTTTTCTTTTAAAAGTTTAAAAGCTAGTTCTTTATAACGTTCTAGTTTGGCAGTTTGAATGTACGGACCATATTTACCAGGATTTTCAATACTTTCATCAATTTTAATTCCTAATCAGGCTAAGTTAGTTAATTGTGATTTAATACCATCTTCAACATTACGTTTAATATCAGTATCTTCGATACGAACAATAAAATCACCATCATTATGTTTAGCAAATAAATAATTAAATAGAGCGGTTCTAGCACCACCAACATGGAAATATCCAGTTGGACTTGGTGCATATCTAGTTCTTATTTTCTTATTTGATTTCATATTTAATAACTACACTTCTTTAATAATACTATACTTGAACCAGAACCAGTAAAAAAAACATAATGATTCGCACCATATTTTCTAACTGCTTTGTGATAAATTGCATTTAGTTTTGGATTGATAGCTAAAATATATGGTGTTAAATCATTAAAAAATGGTGGGTCAATCGGTTTACGGTATATTAAACAATCAAAAACATTATTAACATCAACTTGCGAATGATACTTTTTGTTTTTATCTAAAGCCATAAAAACATCTTTTGTCCTAATAAAGTTTTGTTGATTGATCAAAACTTTATATTTAGCTTTAATGCTAGCAATCGGACTAACAAAGTTTCCATATTGTTTTACTCTTGCAAATGAATAACCACTTAAGAAAAAAGGAATATCACTGCCTAAAACTAAAGCAATTTCTTCAAGATCTAATGAAGTGTGCGGATGATGTCTTAATAAATAATTGATGACTGCAGCAGCATCAGACGAACCACCGCCAAGACCAGCACCAAGGTGAATGTTTTTCTTAATTTTAATTTGGTAATTAATATCTCAACCAAATTTTTTTTGCAAATATTTTAATGATTTAAGAACTAAACATTGTGATTGAGGAATATCACAGTTTAAATATTTAATATTTAATGATTTTGCTTTTTTGATATAAATAATATCTTTTACTTTACGATACAAACAGAAAATAGAATCAAGTTGATGCTTAGAGACATAACTTGTCGCTGGATATATTTGCAAACATAAGTTTAGTTTACCATAAGTACATAATTTCATAAGTTATTTTGGTCCTAAATCATGAAACATTTTCATAAAAATATCATAATCTAAATTTTCAGCACGAATATTCAAATCAATGTTGTTTTGTTCTAATCATTTAACTAAAGCTTCCTTTGCAATAAATGGATGAATATTGTTTAATAACTTTTTGCGTTTTGACAAGAAAAATGGTTTCATAAATTTAAAGAATTGTCAATTAAATGGTTCAAATCTCTTGCGTTTCAAGCCAATAAATGATGAATAAACTTCAGGTTGTGGTGAAAAACTTTTTGGTGATATATCAAAGAATATTTTTACATCATAGTAATAGTTAACTATGTTAACAAAAGCATTACGATTAGTTGTTTTATGATAATTTAGTTTTCTAGCAACTTCTTTTTGTACCATTAAGTACATTGCATCAATTTTTACTTCGTTCAAGCATTTCAAAATGATTGGTGAAGTAATGTTGTACGGGATGTTGGCGACAATAATAATTTTTTTATACGGTTGAAATAATTTAACAAAATCGACCATTAAAACATCATCATTTATAAGCGTTAGATTTTTGCATGCTTGATATTTAATTTTAAGATCAGCAAATAGTCTTTTATCAAGTTCAATACAAAATAAAGGTATATTCAAACTAACTAAATGCCTAGTTATTACTCCTTTACCAGGACCAATTTCTAAAATAGCATCATATAAAGCAAAATTAGGCAAAATATCACAAATAGATTGTACAATTTCTCTGTCAATCAAAAAATTTTGACCCATTTGTTTAGATGGAAAAAATTTTGTGTAATCTCTAGACATAACTACAAATAATTTTTACTCTAATTTAAAATTAATCTGTCTTGTTTTTTTATCGTGTTCTTCTTGACGTCTTTTAATAATCAGTTTGTGAATTAAATATGATTGTCCTACTGAAAAAAATGAATTTAAAAATCAATATAATCCAACACCACATGGTGAGAAAGCAACGATTCCGCACATAACTACTACAAAAACATTTTGCATTATTGCAGTTTTATTCATTGCTTTTGGTTTGCTTTGACCATTAGCATTACTTTGTTGATTCAATGGTATAGAAGAACGAACATTTTGTTTTTTATTTCTACTATTAGCTAAGAATTGTGGAATTTTCATTGACATAGCTTGAGCAGCAGCAACTAACACTAAAAAGAAAATGTAAACTCAATCACCAGCAAAAACACGAGTTAATGGTGTCTCACTAAATGCTCAGATGTTGAATAAACTAATTGACTTCATTGGTCTTAAAATAGTTACAACACGATAAATAATTAAGAAAATTGGCATTGTTAAGAACATTTGTTGGAAGGCAGCAAATGGCTTAATGTTGTGCTTTTTGTAAAGTGCTATCATTTCTTGTTGCTGCATACGTTTAGCATTAGGATCTTTTACGCCAGCATATTTATTGTTGATTTCATTGATTTTACCCTGAACTTCCATCATTTTTTCACTTTGAAAAGTTGATTGCAATGAAATGACAAGTGTTAAACCACGAATAACTAATAATAAAAGAAAAATGGCTAATAAAGCATGAGTTCCGCCTCATAAATGTCTTGTTAAATACATTAAATTGTGAACAACATATGCAACCGGCCAAACAAATATTGCATAAAAAGGACCATAAACCATAGTTCATTCTGAAAAGGTGTTATATTGATCAACACCAACACCTATTTGTAAGTCATAACGGAAATCACCAGTAGTACCATATGGAAAACCAAATTCCATGCCTGCACCCATAGTAGTATTTTGAGTAACTGTTTTGTCAAATGATGATTGAAAACAACCTCACAATCCCATAAGCATCATAAAGATGAAAAAAGCAATTTTGAGAATTTTCCAAATTATTTTGAAAATTTCTTTAACTCACTTTTTAGGAGTTTTGGCAACTGTATTAATAGACCAAAAAGGGCTAGAAATTGGTTGAGTATTATTTGTATTTTGCAAAGAGAAATTAAAAATTGACATAATGTTTATAAAAATTAGACTCAAGTTTTTTTAATTGATTAGAAAAAGGAATAACATCAAAGTTACTGTTTGGTTTGATTAGAAGTGATAAACCTCCAGAGATTGTTGATAATTGCAAAGCATGACGGATTAATCTTTTGATTCTGTTACGAGTAACAGCAAGTTTGAAAGCATTTTTAGTTACTAACAAAGCATAAAAAATTGTTTGTTTGTCTTTGTGTTCTTTCATTCATAAATCAAAGCCTTGTGTTTTAATTTTTTTTGAATGATTTAAAAGAAAAACAATTTCTTTATTAAGTTTAATAGAAACTAACGAAATGTTACTCTTATTTTTCATCAGAAACTGTTAATCTTTTACGACCCTTTCTTCTTCGATTACGGATAACTTTTCTACCTTGTTTAGTTCGTGATCGAACAAGAAAACCATGAGTTTTAGCACGTTTTGCCTTATTTGGTTGATATGTTCGTTTCATATAATCCTCAAAAATTTGTCAGAAGTAAAATTATTATAATAACAATTTATTATTTATATAATTATTTTGCTTTTTTTCTATGGCTATTGACAACATAAAACAACTTGAACAGTGACTCAAAGAAACTCTGGAGCAAATTAGAGCAAAAAATCCCATTAAAGACTTCTTTGATCGTTATGTTGCTGCTTTAACAATTGAAGATGTACAAAACAATGTCATTATTTTGTTAACTGCTAACAATTTTACTAAGCAAATCATTAACAATGACTTTTTAAAAGAAATTAAACAATTATTCAATGAAAAGAGCAAAACTATAGAATATGATTTCAAAGTTATTGTACCGCAAGACAATAATATTCAAAAGTTAAGCAAAAATAGTAATACTTGAAATCAAAAAGATCAAGCAACAGCCTTTGGTTTAAATCCAAATTACACTTTTGATAACTTAACACAAGGTTATTTTAATAAAAGTGTTTGTTTGGCAGGCAAAAACATCTGTAATGAAAATTTTATCAACCCACTTTTTATCTGCGGAAGTGTTGGTTTAGGAAAAACCCATATCTTACATGCAATTGGTAATGAATTTGTTAAATCCTTCCCGCAAAAACTAGTTAAATATGTTTCTTCTGATGACCTATCCAGAGAAATATATACAGCTTTAAACAGTTCAAACAAGTTACTTATTGAAAACTTAAAAAATGAATATGAAAAAATTGATCTTTGGTTAATAGATGATGTACAAATACTAGCTGATCGTAATAAAATCAATGACATTCTTTTCAATATATTCAACAATAACATTACTAAAAACAAATATATTGTTTGAACTAGTGATGAAAACCCCGATTTTTTTAGTGGTTTCAAAGACAGAATGAAATCTCGTTTCCACTCTGGTATTTACTTAACAATACATAAACCAGATATTGATTCTTTGAAAAAAATTGCTCAAAATAAAATAAAGAGCATTAATCCTAACTATGTCTTTAGTAATGATGCATTAAATTGATTAATAAGAAGAAACCAAAATGATATTCGCCGCTTAATTGGCAGTATCAACCAAGTTATGTTCTTTGCTGCAACCAATTTAACATCAGGAGCTATTATCACTATTGACACATTAAAACCTATCCTTGTTACTACTAACACTGAAAGAATTAAAAAGTATGGTTACGATGTCGACCCAGATATTATCATTAAAAAAGTGGCTTTCAGTTATGGAGTAAATGATGAATTAATCAAATCAAAAGCTAAAACTAAGAATGTTATTGCTCCAAGAAATGTATGTATGTACATTTTACGTAAAAAATTCAATATGACCTATACTCAAATTGGTCACTATTTCTCTGGAAGAGACCACTCAACAGTTATGAGTGCTATCGAAAAAATCGAAAAAATTTTAAAAACTGATACTGATTTAAAAAACACAATTGAAAACATTTATAAAAATATATAAATGTGGAAAAAATGTGGAAAAAAATCATTTTTTTATAAGAAAAATAAAAAACACACAAAACTACATTCTTAATAATAAAATTAATAATATAAAAAGAAATAAATATGAAACTAATAATTAAAAGAAATCTAATTTTAGAAGCATTAAAAAATGTAAACAACATTGTTAATGTTAATAATTTAAATCCTATTTTAAGTTCAGTACTACTAAAAACTGAAGATGATAAACTAGTTATTACCGCTACTAATGGTACTAATTCTTATTTACAAACGATTAGTGATGTAAAAATTAAAAAAGAAGGTGAAATTTTAGTTCGTGCAAAGTTTTTATACAATATTATTAGCAAAATTGAATATCAAGAAGTTGAAATTAATCAACTTGATGAAAAACTTTTAGAAGTAAAAACAACTAACTTCTCATGTGAAATTAATTTAACCAAACAAAGATCATTCCCAATCATTGATTTCAATTATCAAAATTTAACAAAAATTATTTTAACACAAGATGTTATGACAAATGTTGCATCTAAAATTACACCTTTTTGTTCTATTGGTGATACTTATTTAACTTTAGAAGGCATTCTTTTTAAAAATATTGATTCTAAAAATATGGAATGTATTTCTACTAATAAAGTTACTGCTAGCTACTATTGTTTTAATTATCAATTACAAAATCCAACTAGTGTCAATGAAGGTGATATTAAATTTGTTATTGCTCCTGAAGCAATTAAAATTGTTCTTGAAATCTTATCATCAAGAAAAATTAAAGAATTTGATTTATATACAGATGATAAGAAATGTATTTTTAAGATTCAAGATACATTACTTTCATTTGTTTTATATGAAAACAGTACTTATCCCTTTCCAGATATTGTTGATAAATTACTTACAAGGCAAAAATATTCTTTTACTGTAAAGACACATGACTTACTTCTCGCTTTACAACGTGGTTGTTTGTTTGTTAATAATGAAGCTCAACCAACTGTTAAATTTCATATTGGTGATAAAACACTTGATATTAAATTTACTTCTTGCGATGTAGGTAGTTCATTTGAACAAATAACTTTTGAAGATAAAAATATTGGTTTTCTTGATTTTTCATTAAATCCAAAAATGTTAGTACAAATTGTTGCTTCAATTAATATGCCAGAAATAACTTTTAATTGTGATAATGAAACATCGCCAATTGTTATCTCAACAAAAAACAAATATTTTGTTAATTTAATTATGCCTTGTAAATTTTAGAAGAATTTTTCTCCTTCTTCTTGTAATTTTGTGATGACATAAAATACTTTTCTTAAAGAAGTATTCATTTTTTGAGCAATTTGCCTATAAGTGTATCCATAACTTTTTAAACAAATAATTTGCTTAATAAAGTCTTGCTGTTTTTTAGATTTATTTTTAAGAAATTTTTTTATAAAAATTTCTAAATCTATTTTGGCATGACGTTGTAAACGTTCATCAAAACCCAATTCTGGGATGTTAAAGTTTTGTTCTTTATCAATAGATACAGCTTCATTAAGAATCTTGTTTGGTAATGTGTTTAAATGTCTTTCTCATCTAATTAATTGCCTTTTAGCTATGTGATAGATAACAGTCGATAATTGACACTGTAGTTGATCAATTTTCACAACAGATAAAGCAATTTTGGTTGAGGACCAAACAATTGAAACTAAGTCATTCTTCTCAATAATAATGTGTTTAAAAGCTTTGCTTACTCGGTTGAATAAGTAGTAAGTTAATGTTTCTTTATATTTATCATAGAAATGATAAATAGTTTTTTCGTTAGGATTTATTTGATAACTCTTAATCATATTAATTTCAGTAATTGTTAACTCATTTTTACTGCTCATAGCACAGTTTTTATAGTTAAAAAATTACATGTGTAAAACTAAAGTGATTTTTATTTATATTATTTAGCAAAGATATATAATTAAAACAATCATAGAGAAAGAAAATATGCCATATTATTTAGTGATTGGTTGTACTATTCTTGTATGTATAGCAATCTTGCTATCCATATATATGATTTTTGCTTTCCGTAAGTTTCATATTGTTTGTAAGAAAATTGACTACTTAGTTGAAGATTTAACTTATAAAGTTGAATCACTTTCTCCAACTGTTGATTCAATTGTAAAAATTTCTAATTTAATTGACATTTTGAATTCTGTTTTGCATGATAAATCACGAACAATTATGAAATATGTTTCAGGTAATCAAGAAACCATTAATAAAGCAGCTGAAGAAATTAAGAGTATTGTTAGTAAAAAGAAATAGTTATGTTGTCACGCCGAAATATTTTCCGTTTTTTTGCCCCAAGTCATAGTTTATTGCGTAAGGCAACAAAACTTGCTAAACAAGTTGATTGTCTTGCTAACTATTACCGTAAGTTATCAAACAATGATTTGTCAAATAAAACTGATTATTTTCTTGAACAATTAAAAAAAGGTAAATCATTGGATGATATTTTACCTGATGCTTTAGCAACAGCAAGAGAAGCAATTTATCGTGTTCATGGTCTATATGCTTATTTAGTACAAATTATTGGTGCCATTATTATTCACAATGGTGACTTTGCTGAAATGTATACTGGTGAAGGTAAAACTATCACTATTGTTATTGCTGCATATTTGAATGCACTATTAAAAAAAGGCGTGCATGTTGTTACAGTTAATGAATATTTAGTTAAACGTGATGCTCAATTTTGTGCTGCCGCATTGAATCCATTAAAAATAACTGTTGGTTACAACCTAACAAATATGAAATCAAACGATAAGCGTAAAATGTTTGATTGTGACATTACTTATACAACCAACTCTGAATTAGGTTTTGATTATTTAAGAGACAATATGGTGCCAAATTATGAAGATAAAGTTATTCGCGGTTTACAATATGCTATTATTGACGAAGCTGACTCAGTTTTAATTGATGAAGCAAGGACACCATTAATTATTGCTGGTCAACCTAAGAAAGATGTTAGTTTGTATATTGAAGTTGATGAATTTGTTAAGTCATTGAATAAAGAAGATTATTCCATTGATCCTGAAACACGTAGTATTTTTTTAACTCAGTCTGGAACTATTAAAGCGCAAAATCAGTATCATCTTAAAAACTTATTTGATGTCGAAAATTCTGATTTAGTTCACAAAATTAGAAATGCTTTAATGGCTAATTATGTTTTTGAATATGGTGTTGAGTATATTGTTCAAGATCAGCAAGTATTACTAGTTGATCATTTCACGGGTAGAATTTTACATGGCCGTACTTATAACGCTGGTTTGCACCAAGCTATTCAAGCTAAAGAAAAAGTTAAAATTGATCCTGAAAATGTCACAGTTGCTACTATTACATATCAGTCTTTCTTTAGACTTTATAAAAAAATTGCTGGTGTATCTGGTACTGCATATACGGAAGCAAAAGAATTTTTGGATATTTACAACATGGTTGTTGTACCAGTGCCAACAAATAAAAAAGTTATTCGTCGCGACTACAATGACTATGTATTTGAAACAACCAAAGCTAAATGATTGCACGTTGTTGCTTTTATTAAAAAAATACATGAAAAAGGTCAGCCAGTTTTAGTTGGTACTGCTTCCGTTGAAGATTCAGAAGAATTATCAACATTAATGAGAAACCAAGGGCTTAAATTTGAATTATTGAATGCTAAAAATCACGAAAGAGAAGCTGAAGTAGTTGCTTTAGCTGGTCAAAAAGGAGCAATTACTATTTCAACAAATATGGCTGGTCGTGGTACTGATATTAAGTTAGGACCTGGAGTAAAAGAACTTGGCGGTTTATTTGTTATTGGGACAAATCGCCACGAATCTAGACGTATTGACAACCAATTGCGTGGACGTTCTGGTCGTCAAGGTGACCCTGGTGAAACTAGATTTATGGTTTCTTTACAAGACCCATTATTTAAACGTTTTGCTGGTGACAAAATGTCAAAAGCAACCAAGAAAACTCAAGATGATGATTATTTTGATTCATGATTCTTTTCAAGAATCATTGCTTCAATGCAAAAAAAAATTGAAAACTTGAACTATGATACACGTAAACACTTAATTGATTATGATGTTGTTTTATCAAATCAACGTGAATTGATTTATGAACAAAGAGATCAAATCTTGAAAAATGAAAGTAACATTGCTATTATCAAAAAAATGGTTAAACAAGTATCTGAACATATTGTTAATTTATGTGTTTCTGCAACTAATCCAATTTATGTTGATGCAACTGCATTAGCAAGAATGATTAATGAGAAATTCTTCTTCCTAAAAATTCTTGAACCTTCTAAATTCTCAAATTGTTTAGTTACTGATGCAGTCAATTTAGTTGAAAAGATCTTGAACATTTCTATTAAAGCAAGAATTTCTACTTATGAACCATCACAAATTCGCGCCACAATTCGTTCCATCATTGTTCAAAACTTAGATAGTGAATGAACTCAGCATCTTGACCACATTTTCAAAATCCGTGAAAGTGTTAACTTAAGATCACTAGAACAAAAGTCACCATTAAACATTTATGTTGATGAAGCAGACAAACTATTTAAGTTGTTAATTAACCATGTAGCACACAAGGTGATTATTACTATTCATAATTTATATAATCCTGCCGCTATTCCAATCATGGTTGATGAATTATACAAAACAGGAATGATTAGTAGTGCTAAACATAATGAATTAATGCAACAATTTGTTGCTAAAAAAGAAGTTAAAATTGACTTCAGTCAATTCCTAAATTCTAAAGCACCACCAAACAAACCTAAGAAAATTATTCCTATGGGTGAACAAACCAGAATTATTAATGAACAAAATCTTGATGATGAAATCAGTCAATTAGAAGAAGATAACAAAACTCTTAAAATTAAGTAATCTTCCAGTTATGCATTGACACTAGTGACAAGCTAGTCATGCTTAGTATTTTAATAATCATAAATCATGCAGTAAAGTTACGCGCCTCTCCATTGCAAAGTTTAATTGTTCAAACAATTAAACCAAAGAGATCAATTAATAAATATAGTCATCACACTTGGTTATATTTCTTGATTAAAGGATAGAAAACCCCAATAGTAAAAATTAATGATCCTGCATCGAAAACCAATTTAGCAACATCTATTGATTCAACAGATACATTTAATTCCATAATACGATCAGTTTTACGAGTTCAAAAATTTTGGAATCATGGGAAAGTTTCAATATATGTAAAAATAGCTGTACAAGCACATAGACATAAGAAATAAATTATGCACATTAAAGCAGTTGCTTTTTTTGGTTTGATGTTAATCTTATTGTCTGATGTTTTATACCATGTAATTCATAAGATGATCTGCATAAAACAATTAAAAATATGCATAATCATCAATCCTATTAAATCCTGAATATAGTAAACAGGAATCATAAAAATAGAACCAATTATTCCAATCGGAAAAGTTAGAATCATTTTTTGAGCTGCAAAAATGCAAGAAGCGATAGAACAAACCATAGCAAATAGCGCTAAATATGGTTCTCATAGTTCTCTGCTCTTGCCCAAAAAGATATTAAGTATATTGAAAATAATACTAGCAACTAAGATTACAAGCAAAATGCATATTTTAAATTTAGTTAAACTTTTTATAAAGATTTTTAAATGTTTTTTAAGCATATATGGTTTGTTAAATATTCTTTTCGATTCTTTTTATTATAAAATATGAGTAAGTTCTTTACTCATACTATGTTAAAAATAAAACAAGAAATCAAACCTTGATTAATCCAATTATTGTTAGTTTTTTTGCTTTCTTTATTTGGTGTTATTACTTTTATTCTTATCAGCTATTTTACTAACAATTTTTCATATGTATATGGCTACTTACTGTGTTTATTAATTCCTTTTGTATTTTTGTTTGCTGATTGAATAATTCAAGAGTTTTTATTAAAAACACAAACATCTAAATTAAAAACTATGTTATTAGTAATCACTATTCATATTGTTAAATATAGTTTGTTTATTGTTTTACCATTATGTGGTTTTTTGGTTAATAAAAACAATAGCAAAGAAGAAATATTTAGCATATATGGAATGATCGTGCCACTATTTATTGTTTTAATTTATATTATTTGCTATCGGATTATTAGTTGATACATTGCTAAAAAACAAAGTCAACAAAAAAATAGTATAAATAAACAAAGAGTTGAGATCCCTGAATTGTAATGCTGCAAGAGTGAGCACCTAATAGTTTAAGACCTGAAATATTATCAATAGTAGTCATTACCATTGCTATATCAGTTTTAGCTGTAGTTTATTGACATAAACAAAAAACACAAAGCTATAAGGAAACTCCAAAAGGTTTTGTTTTTTTAGTTCAATCTTATATCAACTATATTAGAAACATCACTGTTGAAATCTTAGGTCCTGAAAATGAAAGCATTACGCCTTTCTTTGTGTTTTTGTTTACTTATTTACTCTTTTCCAATTTAATTGGTGTGTTTGGTTTTAACAACCCAACCGCAAGTTACACAGTGACTTTTAGTCTTGCTTTTGTCACATTTATTGGCACATTTGTTATTGGTTTTAAATATCAAAAATTATCATATTTAAAACAATTTTTCATTTGCGTTAAAATCAAAGACAAAAAGATACCAGCATTGCCTAATCCAATCGAAATAGCTGGCGCCATTGCTCCATTAATTTCCTTGTCTTTTAGGCTGTGGGGAAATATCTTCGCTGGTGGATTATTGATATCATTATGGTTTTACTTTACTCAAACATGCTGTGAAAAAGTTCCAGTTTTAAATACTATTAATTTGCTTGGTGGTTTAACTGTAGCACCACTACATATGTATTTAGATTTATTGTGTGGGGTTGTACAAGCTTTAGTGTTTATGCTGTTGACTATGGTTTATTGGTCTTTAGCTAAAGGTGAACAAGTTGTTGCTCAATCACTTCAAAAGCATAAATAATATGCTTTTGAAATAAATCAAAAAAAATGCTTTAAAATAATTAATATATTAATTTTTTGTTAGCATAAAAAGGAGAAAAAATGTCAAGTTTAGCATTCGCATATTTAGCAGCAGGTATATGTATGTTTGGTGTTTTAGGGACTGCAATTGGTCAAGGTTTAGCTTGTGCTAAAGCTGTTGAATCAGTAGCTAGAAACCCTGAAGCTGAAAACAAAATTAGAACCACCATGATTGTTGGTGACGCTATTTGTGAAACTAGTGCAATTTATTCATTAATTATTGCAATTTTATTAATCTTTACAGCACACGCTTAATATTTTTGTATAGATGAAACAAATAAAATCACAATTAATCAAAGTAATTGGTAGTATGATTGTCTTTTTGCCGGTAATCATATTGTTTTTTAGTTTAACTTCATGTTCACCAGTTGATTCAAAAGAAATTTTAAACAGTTTGATGCCCAACACATGGCTATTTCTTGCTCATGTTATTGCTTCAATTGTTTTAATTGTGGTTTTGCTGTGACTTGTTTATAAACCAGCAAGTAAAGCTATACAAAAAAGAAAAGATTATATTAATCAACAATTCACACAAGCTAGTGATACAAAAAAACAAGCTGATATGGCTTTAGTTAAAGCCAATAGTTTTAGAGAACAAGCTATTAGTGAAGCAGCGACCATTACAGCAAACGCTAAAAATAAAGCAAGTTTGATTATTCAAGAAGCTAAAGCAAGCGCTAGAGAAGAGTCAAAGCAAATTAAAAAGCAAGTTCAAATACAACTTTCTAGGCAAGAAAAAGAGTTAAAAAGAAATATTCACAATAAAATTGTTGATACTGCTTTTGTTGTTGCGGAAGAAATTCTTAAAAAGAATATTTCTAAAGATGAAAAACAACAGTATGTTGATGATATTTTGAACAACATAGCAAAGGATAGTAAATATGAAAAATAATTTCTTTGCTTATGCACTTGCGCTTTTTGATTTAAATAAAAATCCAACAAAAGTTTTTAAAGAATTAAATGATTGGTATAGTGTTAACAAGCAATTTCCTAGTCTTACGAAATTTTTGATCAAGTGTCCTTCCAAAATTATTCAAAAGAAATTAGTAGCTGAATTATTTAAGACTTTAAACCTTTCTTCATCTTTATTACATTGATTGTGAGTTGTTATTGATGATAGTCAATATGCAAACTTTAATTTAATTTACAAAGAATGTAAAAAACGTTTTTGTGCTTTAACCAATACAGTTGATGTTCATATTACTTCAGCATTTAAGTTATCAAATGCTCAAGAACAACAAATTATGAATAAATTAAAAACTATCATTTCGTCTAATGTTAATTTTGAAATAGAAGTTGATACATCTTTAATTGGCGGATTAAAAATAAGTTATCAAAACAATATTTACGATAACACTATTAAAAACAAACTATTCTTTTTGAAGAATAAACTTCTAGAAACCAAGGAGAACCAATAATGTCTAAGATATCTAATCAATTTGCTGCAATTATTAAAGCAAAGATCAAGAAATATGCAAAAACACAAAAACAAGAACAACATGATGAAGGATGTGTTGTTTCTGTTAATGATGGAATCGTTATTGTTTCTGGTTTAGACAATGCAATGTTAAATGAAATTGTTAAATTTGAGAATGGTTCATTTGGAATGGTTCTTAATTTAGAAGCTAATTGTGTTGGTGTAGTTATGCTTGGCAATTACACTAATATTAAAGAAAACAGTAGAGTTATAAGAACTAGACAAACTATCTCTGTACCAGTTGGTGATAACTTACTTGGCCGAATTATTAATGCATTAGGTTTTCCGCAAGATGGTTTAAGTAACATTAAATACAAAATTAAAATGCCAATTGAAAAGATTGCTCCTAATGTTATGATGCGTGAAACAGTTAGTCGTCCACTAGAGACAGGAATCTTATCAATTGATTCAATGTTTCCTATTGGCAAAGGACAAAGAGAATTAATTATTGGTGACCGTCAAACTGGTAAAACTACTTTAGCTATTGACACCATCATTAACCAAAAAGGCAAAAATGTTAAATGTATTTATGTTGCAATTGGTCAAAAAGAATCATCAGTAGTACAAATTTATCAAACACTTAAAAAAGCAAAAGCAATGGAATATACAACTATTGTTAATGCTCCTGCATCTGATCTGCCAGCATTAATTTATATTGCTCCATATACTGGGACGACTATTGCTGAATATTGACTAAATCGTGGTGAAGATGTTTTAATTGTTTATGACGATTTAACTAAACATGCTATTAACTATCGAACATTATCATTATTATTACGTCGTCCACCGGGCCGTGAAGCTTATCCAGGTGATGTTTTTTATCTTCACTCTCGTTTATTAGAAAGATCGTGCCAACTAAATAAGAAGAATAAAGGTGGTTCAATTACTGCTTTGCCAATTATTGAAACTCAAATTGGTGATATTTCAGCTTATATTCCAACTAATGTAATTTCTATTACTGATGGTCAACTATTTATGGTAACAAGCATGTTTAATGCTGGTCAAAGACCTGCAATTGATCCAGGTTTATCAGTTTCTAGAGTTGGTTCTAGTGCACAAAGATCATATGTTAAGCAAACTGCTTCCACTTTAAAATTAGATTTAGCTAGATACAATGAACTTCGTTCGTTTAGTCAATTTGGTTCAGACTTAGATGATGAAACTAAACAAATTCTTAACCATGGTGAAAGAATTATGGCTTTGATTAAACAAGCACCTAACAAACCATATGAAGAAATTGCTGAAGTTTTAATCCTTTTTGCTATTAAAAATAGGATTATTGATTACATTCCGTTAAACTTAATTAATAATTTTAAAGATGAAATGCTTGAATATTTTATCAAGCAAAAAAATGTTAAAGAATTATCTAAGAAACAAACTCTTGATGGAAAATTGACTGCTGCATTATTAAAAGAAATGCAACAATTTACTCTTAAGTTTATTAAGAAAATACCAAATTATGATAGCAAGCAATATGGTGATATTGCTAAATTAAAATAAGCAAAATATAAAAAGATTATGCAAACATTAGAAGGAATTAAGAAACGTATACAATCAATTGGAGTCATTAAAAAAATGACTCATGCTATGTTGCTTGTTGCTTCAGTGAAGTTTAAAAAACAAACTAAACTTTTTAAGCAGATTAGTGATTATTGTCATGACTATTATGATATTTTTAATTCATTAATTAAATCTTATGGTCGCGACTATCCAATTTTGGATACTCAAAAACAAAAAGATTTACCTGATTTATATATCATTGTGACAAGCAATTTAGGATTATGTGGCTCATACAATGGTAATATTTGTAAGTTAGTCACACAAAACCTTAAATCTAATGATAAGATGGTAATATTTGGCAAAAAAGGTTTTCTATTTTTCAAAAACAGAAATATGCTAGAACAGATTATTGAAAATTTTGATTATGATAAAGACCAAAACTTGTATTTTAATTTAATGGCACTAGCTTATTTCATTAATCAAAAATATTTAAATTACCAATTCAAGAAAGTATATTTAGTGTACACAAAATTTATTTCTTCAATTAAATTTGTTCCGACTATTCAACAAATTTTACCAATATCTTATTCTCAATTTGCTGATAAACAAACTAAAACTCCACCACAAATTATTGAACCAAATATTAAAAAAGTTATTGAAAAGACTATGATTGCATATATCACTAATCTTTTATATGGCGGCGTATCCGAATCAATCTTATGTCAATATGCTAGTCAAAAGAATGTCATGGATGGAGCAAGCAAGAATGCTTCTGAACTTATTGATCAATTAAAATTAACCTTCAACCGTTTACGCCAAGAAACTATTACCCAAGAAATTAATGAAATTATTGCTGGGACAAATAGTAACAGATAGGAGCAATTATGAAAAAGAAATTAGTTAAAAAAACAATTGCAACAAAAGTTCAAGGAAATATATATGAAATTCTTGGCCCGGTTGTTGATGTTAAATTTGATGAAAAGCTATTACCTAAAATTCATGATGCTCTGCATGTTAAAAACAATGACAAAACTATTATTCTTGAAGTAGCTCAAATTATTGGTGATGGGACTGTTAGATGTTTCTCTATGGGACCAACTGATGGATTATATCGTGGTCAAAAAGTTATTTCTACTGGTGCACCAATCCAAGTTCCTGTTGGCAAACCAATATTAGGAAGAATGTTCAATGTCGTTGGCGAACCTATTGATGGTTTAGGACCGGTAAAAACAACTTTAAAAGCAAGTATTCACAAACAACCACCAACTTTTCTTGAACATGTTGCTTCAATTGAAATCTTTGAAACTGGAATTAAAGTTATTGATTTATTAATTCCATTTGTTAAAGGTGGTAAGATTGGATTATTTGGTGGTGCTGGGGTTGGCAAAACTGTTTTAGTTCAAGAATTAATTCACAACATTTCTAAAGTTCACAATGGTTTATCTGTCTTTGTTGGGGTTGGTGAAAGATCACGTGAAGGCAACGACCTATATTATGAAATGAAAAATACGGGGGTATTAAAAAATACTACTTTAATCTTTGGACAAATGAATGAACCACCAGGTGCTAGATTATGCGTACCATTTGCAGGTTTATCTATGGCAGAATACTTTAGAGATGAAAATAAACAAGATGTTTTATTGTTTATTGACAACATTTTTAGATTTACTCAAGCTGGTTCAGAAATTTCTGCTTTATTAGGTAGAATTCCATCAGCTGCAGGTTATCAACCAACATTAAGTTATGAAATGGGACAACTGCAAGAAAGAATTACTAGTACTACTAATGGTTCCATTACTTCTATTCAAGCTGTTTATGTTCCAGCTGATGATATTACTGACCCAGCGCCAGCCACAACTTTTTCGCATCTTGATGCAAAAATTGTTCTTGACCGTAAAATTGCTAGCTTGGGCCTTTACCCTGCTATTAGTCCACTTGAATCATCAAGTCGTTTATTAGATCCAAACATTGTTGGTGTTGAACACTATAAAGTGGCTAGAACAGTTCAACAAATCTTACAAAAATTCAATGAATTGCAAGATATCATTGCTATTTTAGGTATTGATGAATTATCTGATGAAGATAAATTAATAGTTAGCCGTGCAAGAAAAATTCGTAACTTTTTATCTCAACCATTCTTTGTTGCAGAAAAGTTCTCTGGTTACAATGGAGCATATGTAAAAATTGCTGATACTGTTAAAGGTTTTAAAGAAATTATTGATGGTACGTGTGACAATATCCCTGAAAACTATTTCTATAACACTTCAACTATTGAAGAAGTTAAGAAAAAATTTGAACAAAGCAGGAAATAATGAGTAACACTTTTCATTTAAAAATAAATACCCCATTTAATATATGTTTTGAGGATGACATAACTCAAGTTGAGTTATGCACTGATAAAGGATATACTGGTATTTTACCTAACCACATTCCTATTATTGGAATGATTGTGCCAGGCGTGATTACTATTCATACTAAAAATAATGGGCTTAAAAAAGGCAATATTGGCCATGGATTATTTTATTTTTATGACAATAAGTTATTCATTAATACTGATACCTTTACTTTTGGTAATGAAACAAATAAAGATAATCATCAGGATATATTAAAAGTTCTAGAAACTTTTAAATTAGATGAAAAAACAAGAAATCGTTTTGAAGTTTATTTAAAAAAGACTTTCAGTGATTTAAAAAATCAACACTAATTTTTAAATAAGTAAACTTTATATTTTTTGCTTTTTAGGAAATGGTAATAAGCTTTAAGTTTTCTATAGTCGCCAAAAATAAGAATTTTTTTAGATTTATCTAATTTATTTTCATATTCATTTTTAAAATTAAGTGGAGTAAAAGTAGTGGCATAAAGCAGATGGTTTTTGCGTCAATCATATGACTTAATAATTTGGATGATTTGCCATTTATAATCATTTTTGATTTTTGCAAATTTAGCTTTAGTGATAAATTTAAAGTCTAAGTTAGTTTTAAAGATAGTATCAAACATATTTATTTAATATAATGGTGTTTCGTCTACATATATAATTAATACTACAAATTATATTAATTATGTCACCAATTGCAATTACAATGTTTGTTTTAGGGACCATCATCTTGGTAATAGGATTATTACTATCTGGTAGTGGTACTACTTCTGGTCTAACAACTGTAGTTGGTCAAGACTTGGAATTGTTTAAGAAAACAAAAGACCGTGGGATTGTTAAAGTTTTGCAAATCATCATGTTTTTGTTAACTTTAACATTAATTGCATGTGGTATCATGCTTTTAGTCTTATAAATTTCAAATGTCTGATCAATACACTAAAGACATTTTAAATATTATTGAAAACGAAAAAGGCCGACCTATACCTGTCAGTGTTATTTTAGTTAAGTTAAAAAGAAACCATCATAACATTAATCGGAGATTATTTTATCAATGTATTAATGATTTATTAGAAACTAAGCAAATTAATAGGTTAAAAAAATCAGGTAAGATTGTTCTTGGCTATCCTAAAGCTGAAGCAGATATGTCACAAATTTTTAATGGAACTATTTATATTAGTACTAAACATAGTGGTTTTATCCATTTAAATGATGACAAAGAACCAATGTTCTTTGTTCATAGCACTAATTTAAATGGTGCTTTAGATGGTGATACAGTTGAGTTTTGCTTATTAAAAATAAAGAGTGATGAAGACAAACGCTTTAAAGATGCTAAAGTTTTAAAAGTTCTTAATCATAAAAAAGATTACTTTGTTGGTTTATATGAAACTAATGGTTCATATTATGAAGTAAAGTGTGACGATGAAAAAATGTATTTACCAATTAAACTAAAAGATACTAGTGGTTTAGTTGATGGCTCTAAATTCTTGTTTAAAATAGAAAAATATTTTGAAGATTACTGTTTAGCTAATGTAAAAAAAATCATTGGTCATAAAAATGATGTTAATGTTGATATCTTATCAATTGTTTATGATCATGGTATACAACCCGATTTTAATGACAACATCATTAATGAAGCTAGACAAATTAAATTAGATATTAATCAAAAACAAAGAGCAATTAGAAGAGATTTAACTAATTTAAATATTGTCACTATTGACCCCAAAACATCAAAAGATTTTGATGACGCTATTTATGTTGAAAAACTAAATGATCAGCTATATAGATTGTATGTTTGTATTGCTGATGTTAGTCATTACATTAAATGACAGTCACAACTTGATAAACAAGCACAACAACGTAGTTGCTCTATTTATTTAGTAGATCGAGTTATCCCAATGTTGCCACACAATTTGTCAGATGATATATGTTCATTAAATCCTAATGTTGAACGTTTAACATTGACATGTCAAATGGATATCAATGATCAAGGTGAGTTTAAGGATATTCAAGTTTACCCATCTATTATCAAATCCCATCGACGTTTTAACTATGATGAAGTCAATGATTATTTTAAGGATCATAAAACAATTGCTTCTGATGTTATTCCAGAAACAAAAGCAATGTTGAACAATGCTTATGAATTACATAAGATTTTAGATAAATTTAAAAAACAAAGAGGTTATATTGATTTTAATTTGCCTGAACCAATAATTATTGTTAACAAAAAGTGTGAACCTATTGATATCATCTTAAAACATCAAGGTGCAGCACAAAAGATGATTGAAGATTTTATGATAGCAGCTAATGAAGCAGTAACGATCTTTGCTTTGAATAAAAAATGACCTTTTGTTTACCGTGTTCACAGTTTACCAGAAGAAGCAAAATTAAAAACCTTTGTTATTGAAACAAAAAAATTAGGTTTTCAAATAGATTTAAACCATTTTGATATCAAACCAAGTATGATTGTCCAATGACTTGAAAAAAACAAAAATAATCCTAGCATTAATTTATTCTCACTTATTTTATTAAGAACTATGGCTAAAGCAAAATATGATACTAAAAATATTGGTCATTTTGGTTTAACAAGTCCACACTATACTCATTTCACTTCTCCAATTAGAAGATATCCAGACTTATTAGTACATCGTATCTTCTGAATGTATTTGTTTGATAAGGATAGTTATTCAGATAAACAAAGACAACAATTACAAAGTGAATTAAAAGAACTATGCAATCATTGTTCTGAAAAAGAAATTAATGCTATTACTATTGAAAGAGAAGTTAATAATTTAAAATTTGCCCAATATATGCAAAAACATATTGGCAAAGAATTTATTGCTCAAGTAATATCAGTAACTAAGTATGGAATGTATGTTGCATTAGAAAATACAATTGAAGGTTTAGTAGCTTTATCAAACTTTCATGATGACTTTTATATTTTCAATGAAAACACATTTTGTTTAGTTGGTAAAAACAAAAAAAACATCTTTACCATAGGTAATATGGTAAAAGTACGTTGTATTAGTAGTTCAACATATACTAAGAAAATTGAGTTTGAATTAGTAAAAAAAATGAGTTAAAAAATTAATAGTTTTTTGTTAAGTAAATTATAATGTTGGATGTGTGGTTTAATTTTATAGGTTTATCAATAAAACAGCTGATATATATATATATCAGTTAGTTTGATTTAAATGTAACACTATTTTAAGGGGTATCTGTTTCTAGTCTTGTACTAGAGATAGTTTTTATTATGCGTATTAAAACTGCTGTTGATAAGAAATACAAAACTGTGCGTACTTCTAAAAATAATAAAACTTTTATCAATATGAATATCAGAAATGATGAATGTTACACAAGAAGAGTTGAAGCTGATAGATTAGTTGACTATATCATCCGACATAAAATTGTAAAAAAAACTGAAAAAATATGACTACCATTCAATGACTACAAAAGTAATATTCATCTTTCACTTAAAGACCACGGATTTAAAAATTTAATTACTACGAGAAGAGATTTTTACACATGTAAAAACATTGATTATGACATTATCATCTCAAATCCACCATTTTATAATCGAAGCAAATTATTTAATTATTTAATTGAGGTTGATAAGCCATTTATTTTGTTGCAACCAATTATGTTTTTTAATAATGGTACATGCATTAGGATGTTAATTAAGCATGGAGCAAAATTTGGAGCTATATCGCCACCTAAAAGAATGAGCTTCGATAGAAATTATGGTTTTATTTTTCCCAAAAAATCCATGGGTTTTATTGTAGATAAAAAAGAACATAAGTCAACATCTGCATTCTATTCATTTTGGTTAGCATATAAAACCAAAGCTATTGGTTTTCTTGATATTGAAGAATAATAATGAAATGTGATAATTTTAATAAAATTGGTGATACACAATATCGAGTAAAAAATCAGATTAAGGCATATATTAATTTTTCACAATGATATACATCTTTTTGACATGAAAAAAAGAAATATCCAAATGATGTTGATTTTCGTGCATGAGTTAGAGAATGCAAAAATCCATACAATTACAGCAAACTAAAAAAAGACAAAATCAAAAACAGACTTGATAATGTTTTAAAAAATGCACTTCATAAATATAAATTAATTAAAATTGATCCAAAAGGTTGTTGTTTTAATTTGGAGGGTGACGACTATTGTAATCAAGTTTTGAATAAATTAGCTAATTCTGATGGATGTAATAATGACACAAGTATTGCATTTCGTGCTATGTTAGAATTTATGATCAATTCTCCTGAATTTAATGATGCAAAAAAGATTGCTTTTGCTTTTTTTACATTTGAAAAAGGCGATGATTTTTATAAATTGTATAACTGTACAATAAATGATTTAGTATGCGAAATATTTAAGAAACATACCGCGCAAAAAATCATTAGTAAAAGTTTTTTAATGAGAAAACCATTTAAAATGAAACCAATATGCTTAAAAATCTTAAGCAAATCTAAGTCTTTTGTAATTTCTGATGATGAGTTTCAATATCTTAAAAAAAACAATTATTTATCCCAAGCAATAGATTCTAAAAGCAAATTTGAAGGTTTTATAAAAGAAGAATCTTTTGATAAAATAGCACAACATTTTCTTATAAAAAAATTTACAAAATTACTTTATGGTGATTATTTTGATTTATTTAACAGAGTTATGTTTGGATTAAATCTGTCAGATAAATTTGGAAAAAATGTTGGATATTACAATAATGATGCACTCCGTTTTGATGATTGCAAAAAGCTTTTTTATGTTGAAATGAAAAATACCAATCAACTACCATATTCACATGAAGAAATCAATTCATATCTTCACAAAATCAACAAAAAAGATTTTTCATTCATTAATAATGATATTCATTTGTGTGATACACCAGCGTATACCATTGCTGAATATTTTGTTAATTTAAAAATTTGTAAATTATTTAATTTAAAGTATGATGAAATAAAGGAATCTGTTGGTACTATATTAGATAACAACTTATATCCAATTTGTCATGCTCCAGGTGGTAAAAGTGATATGTGTTTAGTATTTGACAAAATATTGCTAAGTTTTGAAACGACAATAAACTCTAGTGAAAGGAATATTTCTAATTGTGAGTTATATCCATGTTTTGAACATTTGGCATCACATAAACCACCTTACGATAAAAACATATTATTTTTGGTTTTGACAGGTTTATTACAAAAAAGCGATATGAATTTTATTAAGAAATCATTTAATATGCAAGCTAAAGTATGATCTTCTCAGAAAAAACGAGAATTTTTTGCAAAAATTCTAACATTTAGTGAATTAATAAATATTAACAGTTACGAACAAATATTATCTTATCTAAAATAAATACAAATAATCTAAAATATATTTAGTATGTCAAAGCTATTAGTTAGTAATAAAAAAGCTTTTTTTAACTATGAAATTCTTGATAAATACGAATGTGGAATTAGTTTAAAAGGCTCTGAAGTAAAGTCAGTAATTAAATCTAGTGTTTCACTAGATGAAGCTTTTTGTATTATTAGAAAACAAGAGCTCTTTATTATTAATATGTATATTGCTCACTTTGATCAAGGTAATTTATCACCGCAAGAAGCTAGTAGAACAAGAAAACTATTGGCACATAAATCAGAAATATTAAAAATAGAAGCACATTTAAAGAAATTTTCCGCTACTTTAATTCCACTTAATGTTTATGTTACTAAAAAGAAAATAAAAGTTAGTATTGCTATTGCTAAGAGAAAGAATAAACATGATAAACGTGAAAGCAAAAAGCAAAAAGCTGATAAAAGAGAAATTAAAAAGTATATTTAAATGGGCAGACTAAGAACAATTGCTAATGCAAGGCAATTAATAAAACAAGAAGATTATTTTATTAATGATATTAATGATTTTAATGATTTTAAATTTAATAAAAAATATAAATATTTTTTAGAAATAGGTTGTGGTAAAGGTCAATTTTTAATTAAAAATGCACTTTTATATCCTAAAAACATATATCTAGGTGTTGATAAATATGCAACAATTATTTATAAAGCAATTAAAAAAGCCAATTTGTTAGATAAGAAACTAAATAATTTGTTTTTTGCTAATTTTGACATTGCTAATTGAATACAATTAACAAAAGAGAAACAATGTTTCGAAAAAATTTATCTTAACTTCTCTGATCCATGGCCAAAGAAACGTCATGCGAAAAAACGTTTAACTTCATTATCATTTCTGAATCTTTACAAACATTTATTAAAAAAACAAGGTATTGTTGAATTTAGAACTGATAATTCTGATTTTTTTGAATATTCACTTAATGTTTTAAAAACTAATAAACAAATTAAAGTACTTTCAATTTGTAAAAATCTGCATAAAAATAAACAAACTGATATTGTCACCACTGAATATGAAGATAAATTTGTTAAACTTAAAAAACCTATTTATCAAATAGTGTGATCTTATAAATAATTCCTATTTATGGTGCTAAATCCGAGAATCAAACTTGGGTCGGTTGATTACCATTCAACTGTTCTATCACTGAACTAATTTAGCATGATATTTTTTCACCATTCAAAGAAAATAAACTTGAACTTGTGATTTTTACATTAACAATATCACCAATTTTAGCTTGTCCAACAAAATTGACTACTTTTCAATTATGACTGTATCCAGTAAAAATATTTTTATTAGTTTTGCTTTGCCCATCAACTAAAACTTGGACAACATTGGTAATGTATTTATTATTATTCCATTTGGAATACTTTTTTACTAATTTATTTAATTTTGTTAGGCGCTTTTGTTTAGTTTTAAGTGCGACTTTATCAATTATTTTACTTGCTGGGGTGTTAGGTCTAGCTGAATAAATGAAAGTGTAGGCATTATCGAATTTAATCTTTTTATATAGTTTTAAGGTTTTTCTAAATTGTTTATTTGTTTCATTAGGAAAACCAACAATTAAATCAGTTGAAACAGTTAGGCAAGGTATTTTCTTGCGCGCATATTTGATTAAAGCAATAAAATCTTTAACTTTCATTGTTCTATTCATTAATTTTAAAATAGTTTCATCACCAGATTGTATTGGTAAATGAATATATGGCATGATGTTTTTATATTTGGCCATAACATCAATAATTTCTTTAGTAAAGTTTCATGGGTTAGATGTTGCATACCTAATTCTTGGTATTTTTGTTTTAGCGACATCTTCTAGTAAATTAGCAAAAGTGTAATTTTGTTTTAAATCAATTCCATAGGAATTGACATTTTGTCCCAATAAAGTTATTTCTTTACAACCATTTTTAATTAAGCATTTAACTTCATCTAAGATATTTTCTTTTGTTCTACTTCTTATTGGCCCTCTGACATAAGGAACAATGCAATAACTACAATAATGATTGCAACCATACATGATATTTACTAATGCTTTATGTCTTGTTTCTCGATAATTTGGTCAATTTTCAACTAAAGCACTTTTCATTTTATCAATACGAGAAACTTGTTTATCTTTTAACATTACCATTTCTAAAATATGTGGTAGGTCAATGATATTATTGGTCCCCATAAAGAAATCAATGTTAGAGATTTTAACTTTTAATCTCTTTATTATTTGTGGTTGCTGTGCCACACAACCACAAATACCAAAGTATTTAATTTTTCTAGTTTCTTTTTTCTTTTTTAATTGTTCAAGTAAACCAAAAACTTTGTTTTCAGCATTTTGTCTAATCGCACAAGTGTTTAAAATAACTAAATCAACATTTTTATTAAAATCTTTGATTTCTTTAAAACCTATTTTTAGCAATATGGCTTTGATAATTTCGCTATCTCTTTCATTAGCTTGGCAACCATAAGTTCTTATAAAAAAGGTTTTATCTTTTCCTAACCTTTGTTGTTTGTTTGTTATTTTAAAACAGTAATTAGAAACCATAAAGACCATTGTTAATTATAAAAGAGTTGTTATTTAACAGCAACTTAAAAGTCTAAATTTATTAGGAATAGTACCAATTATTTTGAACATAACAATATGATTTATAATATGATAAATAATTTGTGGTCGATTGGTATACGGATTATTATATCCCCCTGTCACGGGGATGAAACGAGTTTGAGTCTCGTATCGACCGCCATATAAATGGTTTCGTAGCTCAGTCGGTAGAGCAACAGACTGAAAATCTGTGTGTCGGCGGTTCGATTCTGCCCGAAACCACCATTAAGATAATTTTCTTTTTACTTTCATTCACACTATATAATATAATTAAATTAATAAATTAATTTAATTATTTTGGTTGTTTAAGAGGAAAAAATGAAAGTTACGAAACAAAATGCTGCTAAATTAGGTTTAATGGCTGCTATTATGGTCATTTTTGGCAACGTGGTTGGCATTGGTATTTTTTTTAAAAACAAAGGTGTTTTTGCAAAGAATGATTCCAATCCATATGGTGTGCTTTTTGCGTGGATAGCATCAGCCATTCTTGTGTTATTCATTGCTTTATCTTTTGTTGAAATTTGTTCGGGTAAGTCAAAAAATAAAACTACTGGTTTGGGCGGATGAGCAGAAAATTTTTGTGGTCATCAATTAGGGCGTTGAACTAAAATCGGTTATCCAATTGTTTATTTTATGATTCAAACATTTACATGTGTGTTCTTTGCTGGTGAAGCTATTATCAATATTGTTTCGTCATGTCAAGGTTCATCAGGATCACTTGATTTTGGCAATTTAACAACTCTATACATTATGATTGCTGGTTTAGGTTTGCTTGCTGTCTTTACAATCTTAAATTGAAAAGCAAGTAAAGTTTGTTCTCAACTAGGACAAAAGTTATCTCTGTTCAAATTCTTACCAATTCTTCTTGTAATTATTTTAGGAATTGCATTTGGTATTGCAAGCACCCAATGTGGTTTATGAACTGGTCATCAATGAGGCGAATCTCAAATTCAAAATAAACCAATTAATATAATGGGTATTATTATGTCTGTTCCAGGCATCCTATTTGCCTTTGAAGGATATTTAGTTATCGGTAGTATTAGTGGTGAAATTGATAATGCTGAAAAGAATGTACCACTTTCAATGGTTTTTGCCATTTTATTAATCTCAGCAGTTAACATTGCAATTACTGTAGGTTGCATTACTTGTGGTACTGGAAATGTTTTCGAACTAATGGAAATTGTTTTCAATAACGTTGGTAACAAAGATTTATGAATTAAGGTAAGTAGTACTGTATTTTCATGCTTCATTTTCATTTGCATTATTGGTGTTGTAAATGGAATGTCCTTCGGTGGAATTAGAGCTTTACAATCAGCATGTGAAGAAAACTTATTATTTAAATCTCAAAAAATTAGAAACATGAAACCAAATGATCCATTATTTGCAGGATTTACATATTATGTTTTCTTTATGTTACTTTTAATTTTAGGTTGTGGTATTCCATCAATTATTTTAAATACTGACAACATTATTGACGGACTATCTGAGGCTAATGTTACAGCTTTCTATTTAATCTATGGTCTAGTAATTTTGGGTGGATTTATTAACCGATTCACTAAGAAAATAGAAACTACTAAAATAAAAGGATTTATTTTCTTTTCATTTTTAGGTGCTCTTGGAGCAATAACAATATTTTGCTTCATAAGTTTCTACTCTAATGGATGGCAAGCATTCTTTGAAAAATCAGATATCGATTCTTCATGAGGTTTATTCCAAACTGTTGGATTAAAATTAAAGAATTGGCAAGCGGGAATTGTTTTTTGAGTATTTATTCTTTATATCTTTGGTTTGCCATTTATTAATGACCTTTTAATTAAACATTCAAAAGAATATAAGCAAAATCAAGTTAGATTAATTTGACAAAGAGTTTAATTTAATTAGTTGAATTAAATTACTAGCAACTGCAACAGTTGTTAAAGGGCCAATACCACCTGGGACAGGTGTGATTTGGTTCTTATTATTTTTTTTTAGTAAAAAAGAATTGAAATCAACATCACCAGCAATCTTTTTGGATTTGCCATTGTAGCTGGTACCAATATCAATGATGACACAGTTGTTACTAAAGATTTTTGATGACAATATATTTGGTTTACCAATAGCACTAATAACAATATCCTTGTTTTTGCATAGTTTTGAAATGTTAGGATCATTTTTACTAACGATTGTGACATTGTTATAAGTTTCTAAGATTCTTTTTAAAGCAAAACCAATTCATTTATCTTTGTTGATAATAAGAATATTTTTGTTCTTAATAGTGATCTTGTAGTATTTTAGAAGTTGTAATGTTCCTTCTACAACACATGGTCTAATGGCTTTTTTCTTAGTAATCTTTGCAAGATTACTTGGGTGAAAACAATCCACATCTTTTGCTGGCAAGATATATTTTGTCCAAGATAAACTAACTATTTTTTTGTTGGTCGGAAGTTGAACAAGGATACCATGAACATGTTCATCATGATTATTCTTTTTAATTTCTTTAACTAAAGCTATCTGATTAGCATTTTTAAGGTTCTTAATAAAAATCTTTATTCCAAGAAGATCACATATCTTCTTTTTTTGGTTAATAAACACTTTAGAAGCATAATCATCACTTGTAGTAATAATAGTTAAACAGGGTTTAATACCTTTTTTAACTAAAAGTTTGATTTTTTGTTTTAAGTTAGTTAATAAAAGTTGCTTAAGTGGCTTACTATAAAGGATTTTCATCTAGTTTTTGGTAAGAAAGTGTTTAATTATAAAAGCAAGAGAGACACCAATGCAACCAGCAGACAAAAAAATAATTATTGCAAAAATTGCATTAAAAGTGTGATTAGTTTCGTTAATGTTTTTCTTTGGTTTATTTGACATTGATAATTTTTTTGCCATTGTAAAATCCACAAGCCTTACAAATTGTATACGGTTTTAGTGGTTTGCCACATTTTGGACATGTAGTAACAGTAGGAATTTTTAAAGCATGGTGACTTCGACGCATATTTCTTCTACTTTTTGATGTTCTTCGTTGTGCAACTGCCATAATTCACTCCTTTGTTTAATCCTTCCTAAAACATCGTTAATATATTATGAATATTATTAATATATTAATGTATCTCACATATTATATAATAGACAAAACGAGGCTAAAAATAGAGCATGGAGTTAAAAAACAAAATTTTACCTAATATCTCTATCCTTAAAGAAATTATTTTTTCTTTAGTCAAAAAGGTTCCGGGAATAAATAATAATGAAATTCATGTGGAAATTAGCAAAGAAAAAACCATTTTTAATATTTATGTTAAGCCCATTGAATATTTGTTAAATTTGCACGATTTAGCTACTGACGTACAAAGTATGGTTTACAATTATTTATCTAAGCAATTTGATATTTATATGAAATCAATAAAAGTCAATGTAATTGTGCTTGGACCAAAAGAAACATATAAAAATGAAAACCATTAATGCTCAGCAATTAAAAACTATGTTAAAGTATGCAACAGATAACATTGTTGCATATTGTGAATATATTGATGAGCTAAACATTTTCCCTGTTCCTGATGGTGATACTGGTACAAATATGAAGATCACTATAACTGGCGCTTACAACGAAATAGCAAATTTAGCTACTAATGATTTATCAGTGCTTACCAAAACTTTTTCTCATGGTTTATTATTAAATGCTCACGGAAACTCAGGAGTTATTTTAAGTCAAATCTTTAAAGGTTTTTCTTTGCAATTTATGCAAAATGATCTTGAAATGTCAATCGATGATATGATTGGCGCTCTTGCAAAAGCAAAAGAAAGTGCTTATAAAGCAGTTTCTTTTCCTGTTGAAGGAACAATTTTAACTGTTATTAGAGAAGTAGCTGATAAATTAGTAAATAAGAAGAGATCTTTCACTACTTTTAAAAATTTATTTGATTTTATTTGTTTGACTTCTGAAACTGCTTTAAATAAAACCCCAGATTTATTGCCAGAATTAAAAGAAGCTAATGTTGTTGACTCTGGTGCTTATGGTTTAAATAAGATTTTAGAAGGGATGAGAGAAGCTATTATTGCTTTTTCTAATAATAAAAAACCATTAGATTATGACTCTAATTTAATTATTCCTAAAAAAACATCTTCATTGTTTTCAACAAAGAAATTTGTTGATGATAACAATGGTTTTGGTTATTGTTGTGAATTTATTATGAATTTAGGTTCAAAAGTTATTGCCAATCAACCAAAGAAGGAAAAATTTGATGAACAAGGCTTTAAAAAACATATCAAATCTATGGGTGATTCATTTGTTTATGCTCATGATGGTGATTTAGTTAAAGTTCATATTCATATGATAAAACCGCACGAATTATTAGAATATGCTTCAAAATTTGGTGAGTTTAATAAAATCAAAATTGAAAATATGACCATGCAATTTATTGCCAATAACCCTAATGAAACTACTTTACAAACCAAGTTAAAACTTGATGAAAAAGACATGACCAATGAACCTAAATTGTGTGCCATTGTTCCAACTGATGCAGTTGCAAAAGTTTATAGCAAAAAATTAGCTGTTAAAAATACGCTTAACTGTTTTTCAACTAATATTCCATCTACTCATCAAATTTTTTCTTTAATCAAAGAAACCAAATCTAAGAACATTATTCTTATTACCAATAATGGTAATGAAATTATGGCGTCAAAAGAAGCAATTAATTTAGTACCGCAAAAAAAGAGTACTATCCATTTATTACCAGCTAAAGATATTGCAACAAGTTATTTATTAGCTTTAGCATTTGATCCTAATAAATCATTAAATGATAATTTCAAAACAATGTCTAAATTGTTTAAGACGATTGTTTCTGGTAAGATTGCAATGTCAGTTAAAGAAATATCTTATCGTAAAGTTAATGTAAAAGTTGGCGATTACATTGGAATTATGAATGATAACATTATCATTTCATCTAAGAATATATCGTTCATTATTAAAAAATTAATTGATGAATTATTTGATAAGATTCGTAAACCTAAAAAAGTAGTAGTTATTTATGGTTCAGATGCTTCAATATCAGATGTTAAAGATGTTGAAAAGTATATTTATGAAGAATATGGTAAGAAACCAATTATGATTTCTGGTCAACAAACTATTTATTACTTCTATATTGGTATTAGCCGTTAATTAGGATAAAAATTGATATGATTAGAATTGCTTTTGATGTAATGGGATTTGAAAATAAGATTGAACAAGCAATTATTGCTGCTAAACATTTTATTGCTCAATTTTCTGATGTCCAAATTATTCTAGTCGGTGATCAGAAACAAATTCAACCTCATATTCAACAATCTACAAAAATATCTATTGTTGACACTAAAGAATTTATTAGTATGGAAGATTCACCTATAGTAGGTTTGCGTAAAATAATGTCATCAATGTCTCTTGCATGTAAACTTGTTAAAGAGAATAAAGCCGATGCTTTAGTTTCGGCAGGAAACACTTCATGTTTTGTTCCAATGGTTTATTCAAAATTAGGCTTAATATCAGGAGCAAGCTGTGTTGGTTTAATGCCATATATTCCTGCTATTGATAAAACTGGATTTAATATGGTTGATGTTGGTGCTAACATAAATGTTAGTCCAATCAATTTGTACCATTATGCTTTAATGGCCAATACTTATGTTAAAGTTTGTCAAAATATCTCTTCGCCAAAAATTGGACTATTAAATATTGGGACTGAACACCACAAAGGTTTTGCTTACCACAAGCAAACTAATGAATTGCTACAAAAAGATAAATCTTTAAATTATGTTGGTTTTATTGAGCCAAAAAATCTTTTACAACATCCTGTAGATATTGCTATATGTGATGGTTACGCTGGCAATTTAGTTCTTAAAACTTTAGAAGGATCATTAAAATCTGTTGCTGATTTAATGAAAAATCATTATAAAAAACCATGAAACTGATTAGCGGCTGCAATGTCTATTCCATTGTTTAAAACTATTTCTAAAACATTTGATTATCGTAATAATGCTGCAGCAATTGTTTTAGGTGTTAACGGCATAGCCGTTAAAACACATGGATCTGCTGATAGCATACAATTTCTTAGTGCTTTAAAGATGGCTTATCATATGGTTCATAAAAGAATAATTGATGAATTAAAAAAGATTAAATATGGAAACTAATTCTAATTTAACACAATGAGTAAGTAACTTACTTAAATGTAGACCTAGAAAAATTAACTATTACATTCAAGCTTTGACTCATATGAGCTATAGTAATGAACATTTTTTAAGTTATTCATATGAAAACCTCGAGTTTTTAGGCGATAGCGTACTTAATTTCTTAGTTTGTGAATATTTGTATAAAAAATACTATAGAAAACAACATGAGGGTTTTCTAACTCAACAAAAAATTAAGTTAGTTCAAGGCAAAACATTAGCATTAGCAGCAAAAAAGATTAACTTAGACAAACACTTATTACTTGGTAAAGGTGCAATTAAAGAAAGAATTAGTGATAAGATTCTTGAAGATGCTTTTGAAGCATTAATGGCTGCTATTTATCTTGACTTAGGATTAAAAGTTTGCCGTGATTTTTTATCAAAAACCATTTTTATATATGATAAAAAGCAATTTTCTCAAATTATTGACTATAAATCGATGATTCAACATGCTTTATCAGGTAATGGCAGTAAAAACATTGTTTATTTATCTCAGCAAAAAGAAAATAGGAAGTATTTAGTTAAACTTTATATCAATGGTTGTTATTTTGGTAGTGGTTGCGCCAGCAAGAAAAAAGAGGCTGAGCAACTAGCGGCTAAACAATCATGACAAAAAATGTCGATTCAACACAAATATGCAAAAAAATAATTGTTAAAATATACTAAATGCATGAGTAACTATGTTGTTTTTAAAAAAATTTAAAGCTGTCGGTTTCAAATCATTTGCTAATCCAATTTCTATTGACTTTACTGAATCAATGATTGGAGTTGTTGGTCCTAATGGTTCTGGTAAATCTAACATTGTTGATGCAATTAAATGAGTACTGGGTGAAAGAAGCAACAAAGTTTTAAGAGCAAAAGATGCAATTGATACTATTTTCTCTGGTTCAGAAGACAAAAAACCATCTGAATTTGCTTCAGTTACCTTAGTTTTTGATAATTCAAGTAAAATTTTACATTCAGATGAAAAAGAAATAGCAATTACAAGAAAACTGAGCAGAAAAGATGCTCAAAATGAATATTTTATTAATGACAAACCTTGTCGTTTAAAAGATGTTCATGAAATGTTCCTTGACACAGGTTTAACTAAAGGTTCTTTAGGAATTATTTCTCAAGGAACTATTCAATGATTTGTAACTGCCGCTCCCGAAGAAAGAAGAAAAATCTTTGAAGATGCTGCTGGAATTGGTTTGTACTCTAAAAAGAAAACAGATGCTTTATCAGAATTAAATAGAGCTAATGAAAATGTTAATCAAGTTTCAACTTATGCTAATGCTTTAAAAAAAGATATTGTTAAACTATCAAAGCAAGTTGAAAAAGCAGAAGTATACAACCAAAAAAAGAAACAGCTAATGGATCTTGAATTGGTTGTTTTGGCTAAAGACATTACTGCTTCTTCATCTAAGATTAGAAACTTAAAAACTGTAATTGAAAATGCGGTAAAGATCATTAAGGATAATGAATTAGAATTAGAAACAAGTAAAAAAGAAATAGCTTTAGCGAATGAAAAAGTTAATCAATCTGATGCAATTATTGATGAATATCAAAAAGAATTTAATGATTTGGTTGTAATCATCAATAAATTAGATATTAAAGCTAATTCTTTAAAGGATAATCTTGAAAGCAATTTATCTTCAAGCAATTTGCAAAAGAAACAAGAAGCTTATAAATCAATTATTTCTACATATAAATTTGATCTTGATAATGCTAATATGAATTATCAAAAATTAAATGAAGAAATTCAAAGCTATACCAGCATTAAAGATGATACACAAAATAAACTTGATAGTTTAAATAACAATATTGCTATTTTAGGTGATGAAATTCACCAAGTTTCATACAAACTTCGTTATATTGATGATCACATGAATAATGAATTTGCTGGTGAAAAAGGGATTCAAACTGTTTTTGATAACAAAAATATCTTTGGTGGAGTCATTGGTTTAGTTAAAGATTCCTTTACTGTTGATAAGCAATATGAAAAAGCTATCTTGATCGGTTTAAATAAAGCACTTAACTACTTAATTGTAGAATCAGATCAAGATGCTAAAGTAATTATTGATTTTTTAAAGAAAAATAAGGCTGGTAAAGTATCTTTTGCTCCATTAAACTTGATTAAATCTCGTTATATCCGCGACGAACATAAAACTATTGTTGATAACATTGATGGTTTTATTGATATGGCTAACAATTTAATTCAATGTGAAGATAAATTTAATGATTTATTTGGCATGTTGTTAGGAAGAACCATCATTGCCAAAGATTATCAAAGTGCTATTAACATAGCAAACTATATCAATCGAGCCTATCCAATTATTACTCTTGATGGTGAAAGTATCACTGTTGGTGGAATTGTTACTGGCGGTTATGACCAAAGAATTAGTACTTATAACTTAAAAGAACAAAAAGAAGAATTAACTAGTCATTTAACTGAACTTAATAAATCATATGCCAACGCTCGTACTGAATGTGTTCAAATTAAACAAAATTTATCTGAAATTGAACAAAAAATTAATGAAAAGAAAATTATTGTTTCTTCATATCAAAACAGAATTGAAAACTTGCAAAACAATTTAATGCGTTATCAAACTGAATATGAACAAATTAAAGGTGTTAAAGTAAAAGATACATCATCAACTAATGTTGATGATATCTTTAAAGAAGTTGCTAGTGCTAATGCTAAAAAAGATAAAATTGTTCAACAACTTAATGTAGCAAGAACAACTAAATTAAATTGTAAACAACGATATGATGACTTACTACATAAGAGCGAAGAAATTAGAAATTTAGTTGATAAAGCACGTGGCGATGAGTCAGATGCTCAAATAGAATTAGCTAAATTAGAAGCAACCATTAAACAAGCACGTGAAAAGATTGCTTTAGACTACAAAATGACTGTTGACCATGTCTTGGCAACATATAACAAAGAATTGCCAATGTCTGATGCTCAGGCTAGAGAACTTATTTATCAGCTGCATATTGATTTAGACCGTATTGGTAACATCAATATGGAAGCTTTAGATGAATATGAAGCTAAAAAGAAAGAATTTGAAGATATCGATAAACAATTAAAAGAATTAACTGAAGCAAAGAACAAGATTGTTCTTTCAATCAATGAACTTGATGCCAAAGCTAAAGCTAGCTTTACTAAAACTATTGATAGTGTTAATGAAAGCTTACCATCTGTCTTTAAATATTTATTTGGTGGAGGCACATGCTCAGTTCAATATGATAATCCATCTGATATTTTAAACTCAGGTATTGAAGTTGTTGTTGCTCCACCTGGCAAGAAAATTACTAACTTAAACTTATTATCTGGTGGTGAAAAGTCATTAGTCGCTTTAGTAGTGTTGTTTGGTATTTTAAAAGTTCATGCTTTCCCATTGGTAATTTTTGATGAAGCTGAATCAGCCCTAGACCCATCTAATGTTGAAAGATTTAGTAAGATTATTCATAATAATTCTAAAGATACCCAATTTATCATTATTACTCATCGTCCAGGAACAATGGAACGTTGTGACAGTCTTTATGGAGCGACAATGCAAATTAAAGGAATTACTAGCTTATATAAGGTTACTCTAGATCATGCACGCACTGAATTTGGAGATGATAACATTTAATAATGGGCTTTTTTAAAAACCTTTTAGACAAGATTAGAAGAAAGTCTAGCATTACTCAGTCAATTGAACAAACTACTCAAATTTTTAATTCTAATCAATCAAAATTTGATCAAGGATTAAAAAAAGCTAGTAATGTCTTTGAAAGTGTTATTAATGATGTCGTTGCTAAAAATACTAAAGTTGACCAACAACTTCTTGATAAGATTGAAGAAATGTTATTGTCAATGGATATTGGTACTAGTGCAGTAACTAGAATTATGACTGCTATTACTGATGAAATTAAATACCAAAATGTTGAAAACTTAGATCTTGTCAAACAAATTATTATTGACAAGATCATTGTTTACTACATTCAAGATAGTGTAGTTGATAATGGTCTACATTTATTACCTAATCAAACTAATGTTATTCTAATGTCTGGGGTTAATGGAGTAGGTAAAACCACCACAATAGCTAAAATGGCTTATCACTTTTTACAAAGTAATTTAAAAGTTTGTTTAGTTGCTGGTGATACTTTTAGAGCTGGGGCAATAGAACAATTAGAAGTTTGAGCTAATAAATTAAATGTTCCTATTTTTAAACCAAAAAAACTTAATCAAGATCCAGCATCAGTGATTTATGATGGTTTAAATTGAGCGGTACAAAATAAAATTGATATTGTTTTGTGTGACACATCAGGCCGTATGCAAAATAAGGTTAACTTAATGAATGAATTAAAAAAGATTTATCAAGTTATTCAAAAATTTAATGTTAACCAACCGTGTGAATCATTGCTTGTTATTGATGCTACAACTGGTCAAAGTGGGATAGCACAAGCAAAAGTCTTTTCTGAAGTATCTAAAATTTCAGGAATTGTTTTAACTAAGATGGATTCAACATCTAAAGGTGGAATTATTCTAGCAATTAAAGATAACTTTAATATTCCTGTTAAATTTATTAGTTTTGGTGAAACTTATTATGATTTACAACCATTTGGCCTTGAAAAATATATTCAAAGTCTATTAAGTAATTTCAATAAAGAATAATTTATTGTTTTAAATCTTTAATTAAATTTCAAAGTTGTTCAAAGATAAAGAAACAACATTCATGTTTAATTTCTTGTCTAGTTTTAGCAATTTCACTTTTAAAACAAAATTCATGTTTTTTATCAAAAACATAAATGGTAACATAAGCTAAACCAGCTGGTTTGTTTTCAACTGGTCCAGTTAAACTAGCATTACCAGTAACAGAAATAGCTAAATCACTAGCAAATATTCTTTGAATATTGCTTGCCATAGAGTTAGCACATTCTTGGCTAATAGTTCCATATTTATCAATTAAATCTTTTGTAACTTTAACAAGATTCATTTTGATATTTGTACCATAGACAACAATACTGCCTTTAAAAACCTTGCTTGAGTTATCTATATCAGTAAAATAAGAGGCTAAAAGGCCTCCGGTCATGCTTTCACAAGTACAAATTGATAGTTTTAAGTTAATTAAATGAGAAATAATCTTTTTAAGAGTAGTATTCATTTTAAATAATTTCAAATAGCAGTAATAAAAGAATTATAATTTTTTTAATAAACATTAGATAAAAAAAGAGATATTTATGAAATACAAAAACAAAACAGACGAAACACGTTTGATTCATGAAGGTGTCATTGAAAATAAATATGGCGCTGTAATAGTTCCAATTTATCAAGCTTCAACATTTATTTTTGACTCTGTAGACCAAGGGGCAAGAAGATTTAAAGGTGAAGAAGATGGATATATCTACACACGTTTAGGTAATCCAACTACAACTGCATTACAAAACAAAATAGCTACACTTGAACAAGGTGAAGCTTGTGTAATGACAAGTTCAGGAATGGGAGCTATTGCTTCTGTTATGTGAACATTCTTAAAGGCTGGTGACCGTTTAATTGCGGATTCTAACCTTTATGGTTGTACATTTGCATTATTTACTCACACTTTAACAAGATTTGGTGTTGATGTTCAAATATGCGATTTTAGCAAGATTGAAAATATTAAACAATTGTTAAATGAAAAAACAACAATGGTTTATTTTGAATCACCAACCAACCCAACAATGAAGGTTAACGATATTAAACTAATATCAGAAACAGTTCATGCTTACAACAAAAACATTAATGTTGTTGTTGATAACACATTTGCTTCACCATATTTGCAAAAACCATTAACTAATGGAGCAGATATTGTTGTTCACTCAGGAACAAAATATATTAATGGTCATGCTGATATTATTGTTGGATGCGTTGTTTCATCAAAAGAAAAAATTCAACAAGTTGCTATGGTTGGTGTTAAGGACTGTACAGGTTCTGTACTTGACCCACATGCTGCATATTTAGTTAACCGTGGTTTATCTACACTTGCAGTAAGAATGCAAAGACATTGTGCTAATGCTAAAAAATTTGTTGATTATTTAACAAAATCTAAATATGTAAAAGTTGTTCATTATCCAGGATTACCAAGTTGTATTGGACATGAAGCAGCTAAGAGTCAAATGAAAGACTTTGGTGGTATGGTTTCATTTGAAACAAATCTTTCATTTGAACAAACAAAAGTATTTGTTAATAGTTTAAAATTATGAACACTTGCTGTATCATTAGGTGGTATTGAATCTTTAATTGAACACCCTGCAAGTATGACTCACTCTACATATTCAGAAGAAGAACTTGCAAAATATGATATTACACCTGGTTTAATTAGAATTTCAATTGGTATTGAAGATATTGATGAATTAATAGCTGACTTTGAACAAGCATTTGCTATTGCTACTAACAGCTAAAAAAAGTAAAGTTTTATTTTAATAAATAAACCATCTTGAAAATAACACTACAATGATGGTAGATTTATAAAGTATTTAGTTTTTTAATAAGTAATTAATTTTGGCTAAGTATACCCCAAAGTGCCCACATAAATAAAAAAATTCATTTCAGTTCTTTAATTAAAATTAATTAAACAAACAATTTTTTAATTTGAGGAGTCAAATAATGAACAAATACTATTATAAACATCTTTCTAATAGAGAAAGATGAAAACTTCAATCACCGATTTGTAATAAACCTATTTTAAAACCAATATTTGGCACAACTAATCATGGATGAAACGTTGTAAACTGAAAAAATGGCTAATTGACATTAATTCACCAGCATTTCAACTAAAAAGAAGCAAAAAAACAATTAAAAGAGAATTGTTAAATGGTAGATAAGAGAAACTTACTAATAATATTAGTAAGATTGCATTAACTTTCTCATATTCAGCTGATATTTCTAGATCTAACAGAATCAAAAAATACATATCTAAAAATAAGCAAAAACAAAGATTCTAAAATTTGAAAAACTTAGAGAATTCATTAAAAATGAACTCAATAACAAACAAAGTCTAAAAGCAATTGCTGGAAGAAGTAATTAGCTTATCTAAATGGTGAAATTGAACAACCGATTTTAGTTATGACATTGTATTAATACATTAATAATGAAAATATTTTGTTTTAATCAATTGTAGTCATTTAAAACGAAAGCAAAAACACAAATATCGTGCTAGAAAAACTATTGTAAAAGACAAAACGGTATTTCAATTTCTGAAAGACCAGAATACATTAATCAAAATAAAGAATTTGGTTATTGAGAAACGGATTTAGTAATTGGTAAAAAGAGCGCAAATGTTAATTTATTAACATTATATGAAAGAAAATCAAAGATTGGTATGGTAATAAAAATAAATGGTAAAGAAGGTAAAACCATTACCAAAACACTAAGACATTTGCAAAGTATTGATAGGTTAATTTATGGTGTAAATATCAAATCAATTACAACTGATAACGGTTCAGAGTTTTATGACTGAAAGAAATTTAAAAAAATCAATATACAACTCAAAAGATGATATTGATGTGTATTTTTGCCACTCGTATGTTTCATGAGAAAAAGGTGGTGTTGAAAATTTCAATAGACTAATTCGAACTACTTATCCTAAAAGGTTTTGATTTTGAAACAATTACACAAGAAGAGATAGATAAACAAATTAATAAAATCAATGAGTTTTATCGTGAAACTTTAGGAAACTATTCAGCAAAAGAAAGATATAATGAATTAAGTTTAATTAATTGGGCACTTTAAACTATACTTCGCTAATTTTTATTTGTTTTTAGCTTTACTACTAAAATTAAATATTGCTTATATATTTAGAAAATATGCAAACAATTAAACAAAAAGCTAATACTTCAGTACTAAAAAAATTAAATGCAGCTAAATTATTTGGTGAAAGCAATATTTGAAAAGTTACTTTTCAATTAGCTTTTACTGGCTTTTTAATTTCTTTAATGTCTGGTGTTTATGTTTTTGTCGATCAATTATTAATTGCTAAGTTTGTACCAAGTGATGGTTTACATGAAATAGATAAATTATTACCAAATATTGATCTTGGAACAGTTAAAGAAGCAATTAAAAATTGAAATGAAACACATAATAGTAATTTAAAGTATATGGATTCAGTAGCTATGGTTCAATCTGCTTTAGCATTAACAAACTTTATTACTTTAATATTTAATGCTTTACCATTACTTGTTTCAGTTGGAGCAAGTGTTTTATTTGCTCAAGCTATTTCAAGAAATGATAATCAAAAAGCCTTAAGAATATATAAAACATCATTTTACAATGCTTTATGTATTGGTATTTTCTTTGCTACTAACTTTTCTGTTTTTACTAGACAAATTTTATCCGCATCTTAAGGAACACATCACTAAGAATATACAGCTATCTTAAATGAATACTTTAGTGCTATTAGAGTTAAACAATTAGATTTTGCTGTAGACTTTTCAAGAATGATGGCTATAAGAACATTCTTTAATACAATGGCAATATATTATGCTTTTATGATTCGTGCTGATTGAAGGTAGAAATACTTTTGTTATTACTGCAGCACTAATTTGTAACTTTATTAATATTACTATTGACTTTATGTTAATTAAATATGGCAAGCAAGGAATGAAATCAGCAGGGATTGCTATACTACATGTGCTTGAGTTTTAAACCTTGCTGCTTATCAAATTTATATTTTACTTTTAACTAAAAAAAGGACAAACACTTTTAAATGTTAAAAATGTTTTACCAAAAAATGATGTGCAATTTTCGTGAGCAATTTTAGGTCCTTTTTTATTCTTGATCTTGTTGCTTTTGCAAGAAACTTTGTTAATAGTTTTTCAAATGGTGTGTTTACTAAAACTTTAGGTGATGCTGGTTGATAACAATTCCAATCATTAACTGGTGTTGTTTTACCAATTCATAACTTATTTTTCTATTCAATGTTTGGAATTACTGATGGGGTAAGACCAATGGTTGCATATTGCTATGCAAAGAATGATTTAACAAGAGTTAAACAATCTTATTGAATTATTATTCTTGCTTCTATCATTTATGGTTTGTTTGAAATTGCTTTGTTATATTCACCAGCTGGAAAAGAACTTGTACCATTATTTAATGTTACTGCTGATAGAATGCCTGATGCTTTAAGATATTTGTAAGCTCAATGTTATTGCACATTATTTGTGAATGTTAGTTTAGGTGCTTTAATGTTATTCCAAGCAATAAATAATATTATTCAAGCTTTTATTGCTTCAGTCATACAAGGTGGAATTGTTATTTGACCAGTTTTATTTACTTTAAAATACTTAGCAATTATTAATGATAATCCATGGTATGTTGTTTATAACTTTCCGATTAAAACTGCCATAGCTTCTACAATTATTTTTGTTTGAGCATGATTTTTTTGTTGGTAAGTTCTTAGGCAAACAACGTTTAAGGATTGGTGATAAAAAGTTAGTTATTCCAGTAGCAACTCCAAAATTGTCTTATGCCCAAAGATAATTAATTAAATAAACTATCATTCAAAGAACTTATCAATTTTAGAAATTTTTTGAGTGTAGTTTTCACAATATTTATGGCATAGATCATAAAAACCTTTTTTATGATTCATTTGATCAA